>JAFKJZ010000176.1 GCA_017305815.1 Hyphomicrobiales bacterium | reverse complement strand
TGGAGACCGAGGGCATGGGCTGCATCATGTTCTCGCCGCTCGAGCAGGGCGTGCTGTCGGACCGCTACCTGAACGGCATCCCGGCCGACAGCCGCGTCACCCATTCGCAGGCGTTGCGCCAGAGCGTGCTTTCCGCGGCGAATCTGGAGCGGGTGAAGGGGCTGAACGAGATCGCCAGGGCGCGCGGCCAGACGCTGGCGCAGATGGCGCTTTCCTGGGTGCTGCGCGACGGCCGCATGACCTCGGCGCTGATCGGCGCCAGCAAGGTCAAGCAGATCGAGGACGCGGTGGCGAGCCTCGCCAATCCGACCTTCACGGCGGAGGAACTCGCCGCGATCGACGCGCTCGCGATCGACGGCATGCTCAAGGGCTGACGCCCGTTCGGCCCGGCCATTCCGCCCTTCGCCGGCGGGATGGCCGGCATCGCGCACTGGCGCGGAGCGGTGACCTCTTGTATAATTAGGTTACAAGTTGATCACCGATCCCGACGAGCGTCGGTCAACCTGCGGCGAGCCTCGACGAGATGGAACTTCGTATAGAGCGCGGCCTGGTCCGGCTGTTGGCGGGCGATCGCATCGACGATGTTGCGGTGTTCCTCGACGATGGTGCGCCGCCGCTCCTCCGAGCCGAGGCGGGTCATGTTGAGGGCGCTGCGCATCCAGTCCTCGATGCGGCCTTTCAGGCTTTCGAGCACGGCCGGGAAGACTTCGTTGCCGGTGGCGTTGGCGATGGCGAGGTGGAAGGCGAAATCCTCCTCCAGTCCCGCCTCACCGGAGAGAAGCGCCTGCTCGAAGGCGGCGAGCCGCGCCTCGATCTCGGCGAGTTCGCCGCTGGAGCGGCGCTCGGCCGCGAGGCGGGCGCATTCGGTCTCCAGCGCGATGCGGACTTCGGTGACGCGCAGCACGCTCGCGACCTGTTCCGGCGGGGTGGAGGCCAGCAGCCCGCCCGGCGGCTTGTGCGAGACGAAGGTGCCGGCGCCCTGGCGGGCGATGACCAGGCCATCGGCCTGCAGCCGCTGCAGCGCCTCGCGCACCACCGGCCTCGACACCTCGAACGCCTTGCAGATATCATTTTCCGACGGCAGCCGGTCGCCGGCGGCGAAGGTGCCGGAGACGATCTGCTCCAGGATCTGGCCGTAGAGGATATCGGCGAGCTTTTCACGCCGCGCCGGCTTCAGTTGCAGATCGACCATCCGCCTCTCGCTTTCCTGTCGCCCCGACTCACGCCGCCAAAGGTTGCCGAGGGTAACCCCGGCGCGACATTTTTCCGAATAGCCGCCACCGACCGCCAAGGATCGCCCGCATGACCTCGCAGAAGCCGGAACCGAAAGCCAAGCGCCCGATCGAAAGTCTGCGCAGCCAGCGCTGGTTCGGCGCGGCCGACCTGCGCTCCTTCGGCCATCGCTCGCGCACGCTGCAGATGGGCTACGCCTATGAGGAGTTCATGGGCAAGCCGGTGGTCGGCATCATCAACACCTGGTCCGACATCAACCCCTGCCACGCGCATTTCCGCCACCGCGTCGAAGAGGTGAAGCGCGGCGTCTGGCAGGCGGGCGGTTTCCCGATCGAACTGCCGGCGATGTCGCTGGCCGAGAATTTCGTCAAGCCGACGACCATGCTCTATCGCAACTTCCTCGCCATGGAGGTCGAGGAGCTGCTGCGTTCGCATCCGGTCGACGGCGCGGTTCTGCTCGGCGGCTGCGACAAGACCACGCCGGCGACGATCATGGGCGCGATCTCGATGGACCTGCCGACCGTGTTCCTGCCGGCCGGCCCGATGCTGCGCGGCAACTATGCCGGCAAGGTGCTCGGCTCCGGTTCCGACGTCTGGAAATACTGGGCCGAGAAGCAGGCGGGCCGCATCGACGACACGGAGTGGCGCGCGATGGAATCCGGCATCGCCCGCTCGTTCGGCACCTGCATGACGATGGGCACCGCCTCGACCATGACGTCGCTGGCCGAGACGCTCGGCCTCTCCTTGCCCGGCTCGTCGTCGATCCCGGCGCCCGATTCCGCCCATTCGCGCATGGCGGCGGAGTGCGGCCGCCACATCGTCTCGATGATTTTCGATGACTGGAAGCCGAGCGATATTCTCACGGCGGCGTCATTCGAGAATGCGCTGGTGGTGCACATGGCGCTGGCGGGCTCGACCAACGCCATGGTGCACCTGATCGCCATGGCGGGCCGCGCCGGTATTCCGCTGACGCTCGAGGATTTCGACCGCGTCGCCCGCGACATCCCCGTGCTCGCCAATCTGCGCCCCTCCGGCGAATGGCTGATGGAGGACTTCTACTATGCCGGCGGCCTGCCTGCGCTGTGGGCTGAACTGCGCGAGCATCTGGACCTTTCGGCGAAGACCGTCACCGGCACGCTCGCCGACGCCGTCGCGACGGCGCGAAACTACAATCCCGACGTCATCCGCCCGTTCGAAAACCCGATCTCCGACGAGGTCGGCACGGCGATCCTTTCCGGCAATCTGGCGCCGGACGGCTGCGTGATGAAGCCGTCGGCGGCCGAGCCGCGCCTCCTGAAGCATACCGGTCCGGCGCTGGTTTTCCGCGATTACAACGAGATGTCGGCGATGGTCGACCGCGACGATCTCGAAGTCACCGCCGACACCGTCCTCGTGCTGCAGAACGCCGGCCCGGTCGGCGGCCCCGGCATGCCGGAATGGGGCATGCTGCCGATCCCGAAGAAACTGCTGAAGCAGGGCGTGCGCGACATGCTGCGCATCTCCGACGCGCGGATGAGCGGCACCAGCTACGGCGCCTGCATCCTGCATGTGTCGCCGGAATCCCATATCGGCGGCCCGCTCGCCGCGGTGCGGACCGGCGATTTGATCTCGGTCGATGTCGAGGCGCGCTCGATCCACCTGCATGTCGACGATCTCGAGATCGCCCGCCGTCTCTCGACCTTCACCCCGCCGTCGCGCGACTATCCGCGCGGCTATAACAAGCTGTTCGCCGCCCATATCCAGCAGGCGCATCTCGGCTGCGATTTCGACTTCCTCGAAGGCACGGAAAAGCTGCCGGAGCCGGAAATTCACTGAAGCTGGCCGGCCGCAACGCGCCGCCCGGACGAAATCGCTAGCCTTTTCATCCCGTTGACGGTCTGATGGCAGCGTCGCAACGCGTGTCGAGGTTGGTGTGCGAGGCTGGATTCGAGGGCTGTCGGTCGGGGCGATACTGGTCGCCGGTGTTCTTGGCTATCACAAGGGCATGGCGCGCATCGGGTCGGGCACGCCGCCGGTGATGGTCGCGGCCGAGCAGCAGGCGGATCGTATCGTTGTCGACAAGTCGGACCGGCGGCTCGAACTCAGGCGGGGTGAAACCGTGCTCGCCACCTACCGGATCTCGCTCGGCGGCGCGGGCGATGCAGGCCCCAAGCAGCGCGAAGGCGACCAGAAGACGCCGGAAGGGGTCTATGCCATCGACTGGCGCAACCCCAACTCGATGGCGCATATCAGCCTTCACATCTCCTATCCGAACGCTGCCGACCAGGCGGCGGCCGACGCGGCCGGGTATTCGCCGGGCGGCAACATCATGATCCACGGCCTGGCGAACGGATGGGGCTGGTTCGGGCCGCTGCACCATCTCTGGGACTGGACCGATGGCTGCATCGCCGTCACCAATTCCGAGATGCGGGAGATCTGGTCGAAGGTGCCGAATGGCACGCCGATCGAGATCCGGAGCTAGAGCGTCTGCGAGCGAAGTGATTGCCGGTTCGCACGAGCAAAACGCGATCGAGCACGAGCCGGCGGTCGTCTAGCTCATCCAGCGCCACCAGAATTCGCCGTAGAACAGTACCCAGAAGGTGGCGAGCAGCATCAGCCGGCGCCGGAGGTCGAGCCGGCGGCGGAGCAGGGCGCTGATCGCGGCGACGATGCTGGCCGCCAGGGCGAAGCGGGCGAGTCGCACGGGGATGGTGATGCCGAAGAAGAGAAGGGCGGTGAGGCCCTCCTTGCCGGCGGCGACGGCGTAGACCTTGTAGGGAATGCCGGTCACCGAGCCCTTCAGCATGGCGAGCGGCCAATCGGCCATGGCCATGCCGGCCATTCCGGTCGCGATCATCGCCGGCGAGACGAAGGGCACGGCGGCGAGCAGCCGGGTCGCGGCGGCGGGGTCGGAAACGCCGTAGCGCCACATCACCAGGCCGCCGCAGGCCGCGCCGATCGCCGCCGCCAGCGCGGCGCGAAGCGCGACGCGGAGGCCGAGCGCAACGGCGATGAAGGTCAGCAGCACGTCGGCGACGATGAAGAACAAGGTCGCCTCGGCGAAGCCCCAGGCGAAGGCGGCGGCGATGGCCGCCAGCGGCAGCGCGAAAGGACGGGCGCTCGGCGGCGCGGCGCTCAAAACACCCCGACGACGTCGGCGAAGTGGAACACTTCGAGGCCGCCGTCCCAGATCATCTTGAACGCGATGCCGGCGATGACGACGAGGCCGACATAGGCGATCCAGGGCATCCGCTTTAGCAACCTGGCGACGAAATTGGCGGCGACGCCCATCAGCGCGACCGAACGCACGAGGCCGATGATCATCACCCAGGTGTGATGGCGGGCGCTGCCAGCCACGGCCCGCACGTTGTCGAGCGACATCGAGACGTCGGCGACGACGATCTGGGTGATCGCCTGGCGGAAGGTCTTGCCGCCGGCTGCGCCCTCGGCGCTGGCCTCCGCCAGCTCGGCCTCGACGTCGACCTCGTGATTGCCGGAGCGGATCTCGCGCCAGAGCTTCCAGCACACCCAGAGCAGCAGGATGCCGCCAGCCAGCGTCAGGCCGATGATGGCGAGCAGCTTGGTGGCGAACACCGCGAAGATGATGCGCAGGACGGCCGCGGCGGCGATGCCGACAATGATCGCCTTGTTGCGGACTTCCTTCGGCAGCCCGGCGGCGGCCATGCCGACGACGATCGCATTGTCGCCTGCCAGCACCAGGTCGGAAAGGACGACCATCGCCAGCGCGACAAACTCGGCAGCAACGAAATCCATCGGGGATGAAGCCTCGGGCGGAGCAGAAGGAGATGAGGCACATCTGGGGTAGGGAAGCCCGAATGTCCAGCAAAAGCTTGGAATTCGGCCTATTTCGCCGCAGTCCCCGTGTGCCTTTTGCCGGCAGCGGGCCGGCGGTGGCGAGGCGTGTCACCGCCTCGCCGTAGGATCGACGCGGTCGTCTCAGGCGGGGACGGGCGACGCTTCGTCGATCAGGCGTTCGGTCTTCAGGTCGCTCCAGAGCGCAGCCGGGATCTCGGCTCGCCACCAGGCGAGGATCTGGGCCAGTTCGGCACGCGAGCGCGGGCCGGGGATGACGCTGGAGACGACCGCGCTGCCGAGAGGGAAGCGGAGCGCGGCCGCCGGCAGGGCGACGTTGTGGGCGTCGCAGACTCGGGCGATCGCCTGCACGCGGTCGAGCACGGCCTGCGGCGCGCGGGCGTAGTTCCAGGTGTCGCGGCCGACGAGGATGCCGGAATTGAACGGTCCACCGACGACGATGGTGGTGCCGGCCTTCTCGCAGAGCGGGAACAGGGTGTGGAGCGGTTCCTGCTCCAGCAGCGTGTAGCGGCCGGCGAGCAGGACATTGTCCCACTGGCCATGCTGCATGGCGGCGGCGACCACCTGCCATTCGTTGACGCCGAGGCCGATCGACTTGACCGCGCCCGAGGAGCGCAGCCGGTCGAGCGCCTTGTAGCCGCCTTCCATCGCGGTCTTGAACAGCTCCGCATGGGCCGCCTCGCCATGCGTGACGGCGCCGATGTCGTGCATGTAGAGCAGGTCGATATGGTCGAGGCCGAGGCGCTGCAGGCTGTCCTCGAAGGAGCGCATCACGCCGTCATAGGAATAGTCGTAGACCGGCTGGAACGGCAGCGGCTCGTACCAGCCGTCATTCGCATCCTTCGGCGTCGTGCGCGGCTTCAGCAGCCGGCCGACCTTGGTCGAGAGCGTCCAGCCGCTGCGGGCGCGCAGTGCGTCGCCGACGGCGCGCTCGGATTTGCCATAGCCGTAGAAGGGCGCCGTATCGACATAGGTTATGCCGGCGTCGAGCGCGTCGGCGATGATGCCCGACCCTTCCGCCGACGTGATCGGCGGCGAGAAGTTGCCGCCGAGCGTCCCCGCGCCGATTCCGAGCGTGGAAAGGCGGGCCGCGGTGCGGCCGGCGGGCCGGGTCTCGATGGACATGTTGATTCTCCTGGCAATGGGCGTGTCGCCGGGCATCCGGGTCGGCACAAGTCGGAAGGCGGGGGCTGTGTCGCGCGTTGCCGGAAGGCAATCAAGAGGTTCGCCGGTGAACGCAGTCCTCACCGGCGAATTTAGCGGCGCGGTGGCGGGGCCGCAAGCAACCTGCGGCCCGTGGGCCGCTTGCGCAGGCGATCCGTCACCGCCGGCTCAACGCTTTCCGGTTGCACAAAGCCGCCCCAGCGGCTTTGATCCGATGAAACGATCGGGGGAATGCGCATGCGCCTGTTGTCTCATCTTTTGAAGCGTTTCGTGCGCAATGGCCGCCTCACCGTGCTCGATCACGAGAACACGCGGCACGTCTTCGGCTCCGGCGAGAACGGACCAGACGTCACCATCCGCTTCACCGACAAGAAGGTCGAGCGCGAGATCTTCCTGAACCCAGAACTGAAGACGGCCGAGGCCTATATGGATGGCCGCATGACCGTCGAGAATGGCGGCACGGTGTTCGACTTGCTGTCGCTGTTCTCCGTCAACCGATCCGGCCTCGCGGCGCATCCGGTGCAGAAGGGGCTGCGCCGGGCGTGGCGCGCGTTGCGCCGCCAGCAGCAGCGCAACACGATTTCGCTCGCGGCCGAGAACATCAAGCATCACTATGACATCCCGCCGAAGTTCTACCGGCTGTGGCTGGATGACACGATGACCTATTCCTGCGCCTATTATTCCGATCCGGATATCGGCCTCTACCAGGCGCAGATCGACAAGCTGCGCCACATCGCGGCCAAGCTGAAGCTCGAGCCCGGCATGCATATCGCCGAGATCGGCTCGGGCTGGGGCGCGCTCGCGACCTTCCTGGCGCGCAACTACGACGTTCGCGTCACCTCGGTGACGCTGTCGCCCGAACAACTCGCCGTGGCGCGGGAGCGGGCGGCGGCCGAGGGCGTCGCCGACAAGGTGACCTTCCTCGAGAAGGATTATCGCCATCTCGAAGGCAGCTATGACCGTGTCGTGTCGATCGCCATGATGGAGGCGATCGGCGTCTCGAACTTCGACAATTATTTCGAATCGATCCAGCGGCTGACCAAGCCGGGCGGCTTCGCCCTCGTGCATTGCATCGGCCGCATGTCGCCGCCCGGCACCACGGCGCCGTTCATCCGCAAGTACATCTTCCCCGGCGGCTATGTGCCGGCGCTCTCGGAGGTATTCGCCTCGCTGGAGCGGACGGGCACCTGGTGCGCCGATCTGGAGAGCCTGCGGCTCCACTACTACTGGACGATCCGCGACTGGAGGCTTGCCTATGAGGCGAAGCGCGACGAGGCCGTCGCCATGATGGGTGACCGCTTCTGCCGGATGTGGGATTTCTACCTGGCCTCGGTCGAGCTCGGCTTCCTGCACGGCTCGAACTTCGTGTTCCAGATGCTTCTGTCCAAGAAGCGGGACGACGTGCCGGTGATCCGCGACTACATCGTCGACGAGGAACGCCGGCTCGCCGCGGTAAACGCGCAGTAGGCGCTTTCGCCGCTACACCCGGCGCAGGTGGTTGTCGAACTGCTCGATGTGCCGCGCGACCGGAGCGAGGCCGCCGGCCTTCGCCTGCATGACGCGGCCGTCGCCGGCGGTGGCGAGGAAGGTGTCGCCCTCGGTCGCCGCCACGCCGCAGCCATCCGGCAAGGCGACGACGTCACGAAGATCGCCGCTCGTCGCGTCCCAGAAGAACACCTGGCCGCCGATCGGCGACGAGGTGGCGATGGTGCCGCCGTCGCGGCTCGCCACCACGGAGCCGATATAGTTGCGCGCCAGAGGCGCGACGCCGTCCGGAAACTCCATCAGCCTGGCCTTGCCGTCCTTGCCGATGCGGCCGACCAGCGGCGGCCGGACGCCGCGCTCGCCTTCCCACTGGCAGCCGAACCAGACCGAGCCGGCGCCGTCGAAGGTCATGTGCCGCATCGAGAGCCGGTTCAGCGATGCGTCGAGCACGGTCTCCTCGAGGAGGTCGCCGGTCTCGCTGTCGATCCGCACGATCGAAGGGCGCATGTCGGCGAGATTGAGCTTCTGCCGGCCATAATCCGGATGGGTCTCGATGCCGCCATTGGCGATCACCAGCGTGCGGCCGTCGGGCGCGAGCAGGATCTCGTGCGCGTCCATGCCGTGCGTCTCGAATTCGCCGATTCGCTCGTAGCCGCCGCTGGCGTCATAGACGCCGATCACGCCGCGCGAGCGCTCGCCGTTGAAGTGGTTCTCGGTGGCATAGAGCAGGCGGCCATCGGCGGAGAAGATGCCGTGGCCGAAGAAATGATGGCCTTCGGGCGGGGTGATCGTCGCGAGCGGCTCGCAGGAGGCGACGTCGACGATCACGGCGAAATAGCCGGGCCGCCGGGCGAAGACGGCCAGCCGTTCCCTGGCCGGGTCGATGGCAATGTCGTGGCCGCGGCCGGCGAGCTTCATGCGGCCGATGATGGCGCCGCGCTCGTCGAACAGCACCAGTTCGTGCTGGCGCGGGCCGACGCGGACGGAGGAGACGAAAACCTGCCGATCCGCGGCGCCGCCCGAATCCTCCCGAGCAAACGGAAGGATCGCGCGCAGCGCGCGACCCGCGAAAGCCCGGAAGCCGGCCGTCTCAGTCGCCATCGAGCGCATTGAACCCCGGCGAGATGCCCGCCGCCTCCGCGAACCGGAAATTGAAGATGTCCTCGATCGTCTTCAGGACATCGAAGGCGTGCTGCAGCCTGGCGTAGCTGGCCGGGTCGGCGAGCGCTTCCGCCCAGGGCTTGCCGACATCGATCGACTGGCGGAAGTCGGTCATCGCGGTTTCGGTCGCCGCGAGCAGCGTCGCCGCCTGGTCGGGCGTCAGGCTGAAGACGTCCGATTGCTCGACCAGTTGATCGAGCGCGTCGGCGGACGCGTTCAGATAGACGAAGCTCTCGCCTGATTTGACAAAGGCGCCGCGACCGGGCTTGGCGGTCTCGATCGATTTGCCGAGCGCCGGCAGCAGGCGCTGGTCGCGCATCTGCTGCAGGCCGGTGACGACGGCTTTGAGGATCTCGACCAGCGGCTCGGTTGCGTCGCGATAGACGATGTTGGCGCCGCCCGGGCTCAGCATTAGGTCGCGCCAGCCGCCCTCGCGGGTCCATTCCGTGACGGCCTCGCTGGCGATCAGATTGAGGTTTTCGGCAATGCGCAGCGCCAGTTCGCAACGATAGGCGGCGCTCTCCGCGTCGTCGGATGCGCCGAAGACCAGCGCCTCGAAAGCGGGCATGCCTTGCACGGCGGCGCTCTTCCGGGCGATGGCGCCGGGTTCCAGCAGCGCCGGATCGGGCTTGGCCAGGATCTGGCGCAACTGGCGCGTACCGGTGCCGTGCGGATCCGGCAGGAAGGAGAAGCGCTCCAGCCGGGCCTTTTCCGCCATCGGGCCGAAGCGCAGGAAATCGACGCGCGCCCAGGCCTGCAGCACGGCGGTGAAGGCGGCGCGAACCTTGTCGTCGGGGGCGCTCGCCGGGTTCTTGCAGCTTTCCTGCATCGCCCCGACCAGCTTGCCGGTAGCCGCCTGCAGGTTCTCGTAGGCGGGGATGAAATAGCCGGAGATCGCCTTTTTCGCGACGGCCATCAGCGCCTCGGTGCTGGGGCCGGGCTTCGTCGCCGCGTCGGTCGATTGCGCGAGGGCGCGCCGGGCCGCGAGCAGCAGGGGCGACATCAGCAGCAGGCGTTTGGTGATCGCGATCATAGCGTTTCCAGATAGGCGACGAGCGCGGCCCGGTCGGCCGCCACTAGGGCTTCATAGCGTGTTTTCGCGGCCATGGCTTGGCCGCCATGCGCGCGGATCGCCTCATCCAGCGTCGCGGCACGGCCGTCATGCAGGAAGCGGCGGTCGGCATCGCGACGGAAGGCCAGCGAGATGAGCGGGGCTGTGCGCCATTCCGACGAGGTGACGCCCGGTTCGCCCACACCGTCATCGAGACCGGGACCCATGTCGTGCAGCAGGAGGTCGCTGTAGATCGAAACCGTGCCGCCGCCCCTGGCCGGCAGGCTCGGCACATGGCAGGCGGCGCAGCCGGCGGCCGCGAAAATGGCGGCGCCGGGCGGTGGCGGCTCGACCGGCTTCGGCGCAGCCAGGCTTTTCAGATAGGCGTTCAGCAGCCGCACCATCTCGGACGAGATTTCCTCATTGTCGAAGGTCGGGCTGCGGCCATCCGGGGCGGCGAGGCAATCCGGCTCCGCGCTGGTGCAGTCGCCATGCGGATAGGGCGCCAGCGGGCTCGACATGCCGATATCGAGCATGAAGGCGTCCGACGTCATCTGGCTCAGCGTCGGCGCCGAGGCCTTCCAGCCATAGCGACCGAGCACCGGCTTGCCGTCGACCGCGATGAAATGCGGCCGGCCACCAATGCCGTCCGGATGGGACTTGTTCTGCTCCGCGCGGGCGAGAACGGCGGCCTCGTCGACCTTTTCGATCAGGCCGATTCCCCGCAGCGACGGCGCCTGCCGGGGCCCCAGACGCGTCTCCGGCGCGAGGTCCCCCCGGCCGGGCGCGAAGATGACGGCGAGCGGGTGGCCGGTGACCTCCGGCAGGGCATAGGTGACCGCGCCCTCGCTGATCAGGCCGGAGACGGCGCGCGGCTGGATCTGTCGACCATAGACCGGGTCGGTCACGCCATGCGCGTCGCCGAGCCGGGTCGCGAGGCCACGCTGCGCCAGCGTGCCATCCTGGAGCGGCGTGATCTTGGCGGAAAGCGCCTTGCCGGAATGGCAACTGGCGCAGCTCTTCTCGTTGAAAAGCGGTCCGAGCCCGTCATTGGCAAGCGTCGAGGAGGGCGCCTGCACCCAGATCCGGTCGAACAGCGCCTTGCCGATCGCTGCATCTAGGCCGTTGTCGGCGGCGATGGCGGGCAGTGCGGTGAAGAAGGCGAGCGCGAGCAGCGCGTGACGCGGGCGCATCGGCAAGACCTTCAGGCGACCTCGAACCACGCCATCATGCCCGTCTCCTGGTGCTCGATGATGTGGCAGTGGATCATCCACTTGCCGGGATTGTCGGCGACGAAGGCGATCTGCAGGCGTTCCTTCGGCTGTAGCAGCACCGTATCGGCGTGATGGGGCGGCAGGTCGCGCCGGTTCGACTTCAGCACGGAGAAGCTGTGGCCGTGCAGATGGATCGGGTGCATGTGCGGCGTGACGTTGCGCAGTTCGAAGAGATAGGTTTTGCCGCGTTCGAG
>JAFKJZ010000284.1 GCA_017305815.1 Hyphomicrobiales bacterium | reverse complement strand
GAAGGCGCGATTGCGCAGGCGCGCGGTTTCCAGATGCGGCAGCATGTCGGTGCCGAAGAGCCCGCCAAGGGCTGGGAGGCCGAGCGCCTGCTGACCGTGGGCAAGAGCTTGGAAGACTACCTTGATGCCCTCGTAGCGGTCGTAGTGCTTGTCCCAAGTGGCCGCGCGAACGCATTGCGCGCGCAGCGCCGTGAGGCTGTAGCCTTCAACATAAAGCTTGCGGGACTCTGGCTTCGCCGTTTCGGGGTGAAGGAGGTTCCGATCCTCAGCCACCATCAGGAAGATCAGGCGGTAGACGAGGCGTAGAAGCTCATTGAACCATTTGGTCAGGTTCACCTCGCCGGATTTTAGCCGGGCGGCGAGATCGGGGTTGGCTTCCAGGAAACCGGAGCCGAGCACTTTGAGCGCTGTTTCGACCTGGGCCGCCAGCCGGTCGCGGGCAGCCTCGCCTTCACGTGAGCCGGCCTCGCGCCAGCGCTCGAGCGTACAGTCGGTTACGGGTGTGTCGGCAACGCCGAACCGCGTCCGGTGAATCAGCGACCAGAGAACGGCGAAAGAGGCTGCGTCCTCGTTCGTGAAGATTTGAGTAAGGTCGGCTTCGACGTACGCCGGCCGGGTCAACGACGCGTTGTCGCGCATGAGGCGGATCACGGCCCCGTTTGTCACCATGCCCCAGAGCGCGTCGTCGCTGTCGTTAAGATAGTCCTGAGGCGCGAAAGCCGGCGAGCGCGAACGATCGGTGGAGAGCGTCGGGCTGCGCCTATCGAGCTTTTCGTCGGAGGGCGGCACGACGACAATGGGGACGCGGCCGCCCGCAAGGAACGAGACAACACCATCGGCTGGGCCCAGATCGTCGAAACCAAAAGTCTCTTTGAGGAAGTCACGCACGAAACGACGGGTCGCTTCGAGGGATGGTTTTTCAAACTTTGCGAACGCGTCGAAATGGGACTGGCCGACGCGGAAGGCGGTCGAGATCTCCTCGCGGATCGTCAGTCCCTTGCGGATCCGGTAGTCTTCCTCCGTCTGCTCGGAGGCTTGTCTGCGGTCGATGCTCGCGACCATAGCCGGTGCGATGAGGTTGCCCTCGAGCGTGAGCGACGACCAGGCAGACACATCGGTGACGGGCTTGCGCGCCATGGCTCAGGCCTCACCCGGCATCAACACGAACAGGCCGATCACGTCCGGCGGAAGCACGGCCTCTACTGTGACGCGCGATGCAGAGCCCGATGCAGCGCGGAGCCGTGCATGGTCCCTCATCAGCTCTTGCGCGCGCGAGCGGACGAATTCGGCGATTTGTCCTTCCAGCAGGCCGGGCAGATCCTCCTTCGCCTTCGCGATGAACCTGTCGCGTGCGACGGGCGCCAAATCGGCCATCGCCGGTGCATTCAGCAGTTCCCGGGCGGCCTCGCCAACCGCCACGATCCGAACGCCCTCGATCGCCACGAGCGCCGCCTCCTCGGCTAGCAGCAACCGTTCCTTGCGGGCATGGACGGTCAGCTTGAAGCGGACACGGAGCAGGGCAACGCGAGTCATTTGCTGCGCGGCGGCGGTCGGCCAGGCGCCGACCCGGCCTATGCCGAGACCTGACAGGGTCTCGGGATCAAGCGAAGCCTCGACCAGCGCCTCGGCAAGCGTGGCCGCAAGGGGATGAGTCCTGGTCAGAAGCGCCGTGCCCGAAGGCGCCGGCTCGGCCGTCGCCAGACGCACCGATCCGGTCAAATCGTGCCCAGCCAGACGCTCGCGCAAGCCGGCTTCGAGCGCATCGACATGAGCCAAGAGCACCGCTTTCCGAGCTTCAAGGGGCACACCGAAGCGCGACATCGCTCTTTCTACGAAAAGTCTCGCATCCGCCGGAGA
>JAFKJZ010000283.1 GCA_017305815.1 Hyphomicrobiales bacterium | reverse complement strand
CTGACCACCTTCAACGAGGTCGACATGGGCGCCGTGATGGCGCTGCGCAGCCAGTACAAGGATCTGTTCGAGAAGAAGCACGGCGTGAAGCTCGGCTTCATGAGCTTCTTCACCAAGGCCGTGATCCAGGCGCTGAAGGAAATCCCGGCCGTCAACGCCGAGATCGACGGAACCGACCTGATCTACAAGAACTACTACAACATCGGCATCGCCGTCGGCACCGACAAGGGCCTCGTCGTGCCGGTGCTGCGCGACGCCGACCAGCTGTCGCTCGCCGGAATCGAGAAGACGATCGCCAGCTACGGCAAGCGCGCCCGCGACGGCCAGCTCAAGATCGACGAGATGCAGGGCGGCACCTTCACGATCACCAATGGCGGCATCTACGGTTCGCTGATGTCGACGCCGATCCTGAACGCGCCGCAGTCGGGCATCCTCGGCATGCACAAGATCCAGGAGCGGCCGATGGTCGTCGGCGGCAAGATCGAGATCCGCCCGATGATGTATCTGGCGCTTTCCTACGATCACCGCATCGTCGACGGCAAGGAAGCCGTGACCTTCCTGGTGCGCGTCAAGGAGTGCCTCGAGGACCCGCAGCGTCTCGTTCTCGATCTCTGATCGAACGGACGGAACCGACATGGCTTTCGTCCCCCAACCTCCGGTGGTCCCGGCGCGCGCCAGCGTTCCGGGTCGCCTTGTGGTGGCAGGGGTGAAGGCCCGACAACAGCGCGCCCGGTTCGGGCGCGTTTTTCCATCAAGCCGGCCGGAGCAGCGGATTGGCGCCTCGTGCGTTCCGCCACGCCTCCGGCCATTTGCATTTGCGCTGAACGCGCCGCTGGCTAACGCCTAAATCGTTCGGGAGTCCCCATGTCCTACGATCTCATCGTCATCGGTTCTGGTCCGGGTGGCTATGTCTGCGCCATCAAGGCAGCCCAGCTCGGGCTGAAGGTCGCCGTCGTCGAGAAGCGGGCCACCTATGGCGGCACCTGTCTGAACATCGGCTGCATCCCCTCCAAGGCGCTGCTGCACGCCTCCGAGATGTTCGAGGAAGTCGGCCATCTGGATGCGCTCGGCATCAAGGTCGCCAAGCCCAAGCTCGACCTTCCGGGCATGCTGGCCCACAAGAGCGCAACCGTGAAGTCGAACGTCGACGGCGTCGCCTACCTGTTCAAGAAGAACAAGATCGACGGCCATATCGGCACCGGCTCGATCGCCGCGCCCGGCAAGGTCGTCGTCACCAAGGAAGACGGCTCGACCACGACGCTGGAGACGAAGGCGATCGTCATCGCCACCGGCTCCGATTCCGCGCCGCTGCCCGGCGTCCCCATCGACGAGAAGCGCATCGTCACCTCGACGGGCGCGCTCGAACTCGACAAGGTGCCGGCGAAGCTGATCGTCGTCGGCGCCGGCGTCATCGGCCTCGAGCTCGGTTCGGTCTGGCGCCGCCTCGGCGCCGAGGTGACCGTGGTCGAGTTCCTCGACCGCATCCTGCCGGGCATGGACGGCGAGGTCACCAAGCAGTTCCAGCGCATGCTGGAGAAGCAGGGCTTCACCTTCAAGCTCGGCACCAAGGTCACCGCGGTCGACACCAGCGGCAAGACGCTGAAGGTCACGGTCGAACCGGCCAAGGCGGGCGAGGCGGCTGCCGAGACGCTGGAAGCTACCAGACCAACGTTCCCGGCATCTACGCGATCGGCGACGTCATCGCCGGCCCGATGCTGGCGCACAAGGCCGAGGACGAGGGCGTCGCGCTCGCCGAGATCCTCGCCGGCCAGGCGGGCCATGTGAACTACGACGCCATTCCCGGCGTCGTCTACACCAGCCCGGAAGTCGCCACCGTCGGCAAGACCGAGGAAGAGCTGAAGGCCGCAGGCATCGCCTACAAGGTCGGCAAGTTCCCGTTCTCGGCCAATGGCCGCGCCCGCGCCATGCTGGCGACGGACGGCTTCGTCAAGATCCTCTCGGATGCCGCGACCGACCGCCTGCTCGGCGCCCACATCGTCGGCAAGGGCGCCGGCGGGATGATCCACGAGGCGGTGGTGCTGATGGAGTTCGCCGGCTCGGCCGAGGATCTCGGCCGTTCGACGCACGCGCACCCGACCATGTCGGAATCGATCAAGGAAGCGGCGCTCGCCGCCTGGTCCAAGCCGATCCACATGTAAGCGCAGTGTCGCCGAGGCGTTCGGCGGCGACGCAGACAACAAAGAGCCGGCGCTCCTTTCGGGGGCTCCGGCTTTTTCGTTTCCGGATCGCGAGACCCTCACCCAACCCTCTTCCGCAGGCGGGCGAGGGCTTTTCGGGCGG
>JAFKJZ010000175.1 GCA_017305815.1 Hyphomicrobiales bacterium | reverse complement strand
GGCAGCCTTGCGGTCGGGATCATCGGGCTGGAGCCAGGCCACCGCAACCTCCCCTATTCCGCCGCGATCGACAGGGGATGCGGAGCCGGATTCTCGTCCGCCCGGCCGCGCTCGCGCCGACCCGCCTCGGCCGCTTCGACCTCGGCGAGCTCCGCCGCCAGGCGGTGCTCCTCGGCGATGCGCGGCTTGGAGAAGCGGGCGAGCAGGAGGAACGAGACGGGCGTCAGGAACAGCGTCGCCAGCGCCGAGACGCCGAGGCCGCCGACCATGATCCAGCCGAGCGCCGCGCGCGCCTCCGAGCCGGCGCCGCCCGTCAGGATCAGCGGCAGGCCGCCCAGAACCGTCGCGATCATCGTCATCAGCACCGGACGAAGCCGGACAAGGCAGGCGTTGCGGATGGCGTCATAGACCGACTGGCCCTCGTCGCGCAGCTGGTTGGCGAATTCGACGATGAGGATGCCGTTCTTCGCCATCAGGCCGACCAGCATGACGAGGCCGATCTGGGTGTAGATGTTGAGCGAACCGCCCGAGAGCAGGATGGCGTAGATGCCCGCCGCGACGCCGAACGGCACCGTGGTGAACAGGATCACCGCCGAGACGAAGCTCTCGAACTGCGCCGCCATCACCAGGAGGATGATGATCACGGCGAACAGGAAGGTCTGCAGGATGCCGCTCGAGGTCTCGTTCAGCGTCGCCGCCTCGCCGGTCAGCACGATGTTCATGCCGGTCGGCAACTGCTTGGCCGCCTCCTGATTGAGGATCTCCATCGCCGAGCCGAGGTCGACGCCGGGGCTCAGCGTCGCCGTGATCGGCACGGCGCGGCGGAGCGACTGGCGCGCCAGCGTCGGCGACGTCGCCTCCTCGCGGACGGAGATCACCGAGGAGAGCGGCACCATCGTGCCGCCGGCGGTGCGGACCTGGACGTTCATCAGGTCGCTCGGCGTCACGATCATGCCGTCGGGGGCAAGCGCCGTGATGTCGATCTTGTCGTCGCCGATATAGAAATTGCCCATGTCGGCGCCGGCGAGCAGCGTCGAGACGATGGTGCCGATATCGGCCACGGAGACGCCGAGATCGGCCGCGCGGTCGCGGTCGATGTCGACCGAAAGCTGCGGCTGGTTCAGGTCGTAGTTCAGCTGGACGTTGGAGAAGGCGGGATTGGTGCCGAGCGTGGAGACCAGCTGCTGGGCCGCCTTGGTGATGCCGTCATATTCGACGCCGGTGACGGCGAAGGTCAGGCCCTGGCCGCCGCCGCGAATACCGAGACTGTTCGGCTGGCGCAGGTTGACGACGGCTCCCGGAATGGAGCGGATCTTCTGGTTGATCTCGGCCGCGATCTGCTGCTGGCTGCGCTGCCGCTCGCCCCAGGGGGCCAGCGTTATCATCATGAAGCCGTTGCTCGGGCTGCCGAAATTGCCCGCGACCGAGAAGACGTTGGTGGCCTCGCCGGATTTCAGCAGCGGGTCGACGGCCTTCATCACCAGCGCCATCTGGCCCTGCGTATAGTCGACCGTCGCGCCCTGCGGCGTGTTCATGGCGATCATCACGGCGCCGCGGTCTTCCTGCGGCGTCAGCTGCTGCGGCAGCATCTCGAAGGCCAGCACAGCGCCGCCGGCAAAGATGGCGCTGATCAGGATGACGACGGCCGGCGCCTTCAGGCAGAAATCGAGCACGCGCTCATAAAGGCGATGGCCGACATTGCCGACGGCGTTGAGGCCGCGCTGCAGGAAATTGCCCCCCTCGCCATGGCCGTGGCCACCGCTGGTGTCGAGCAGGCGGGAGGCCATCATCGGCGCCAGCGTCAAGGCGACGAAGCCGGAGAGCGTGACGGCGAAGGCGAGCACGAAGCCGAATTCGGAGAACAGGCGGCCGGCGGTGCCCTTGAAGAAGGAGATCGGCACGAACACCGCGACCAGCGTCGCCGTCGTCGAGATGACGGCGAAGAACACCTGCTTGGCGCCGAGCACGGCGGCGGCGCGCGCCCCCATGCCCTCGGAGCGGCGGCGGGCGATGTTCTCCAGCACGACGATGGCGTCGTCGACCACCATGCCGGTGGCGAGCACCAGCGCCAGCAGCGTCAGGATGTTGAGCGAGAAGCCCATCAGATACATCGCCGCGATCGTGCCGAGCAACGAGACCGGCACGGTGACGGCGGGGATCAGGGTCGAGCGCAACGAGCCGAGGAACAGGTAGATGACGCCGATGACGATGACGATCGCGAGCACGAGGCTGCGCTCGACTTCCTCGAACGAGCCGGCGATGAAGTCGGCGTCGTCGGAGGTGACGCGGACCGAGACGTCCTTCGGCAGCGTGACGGCCAGTTCCTCGATCGCCTTGCGCACCGAGGCCGAGATCTCGAGCGTGTTGGAGCTCGCCTGGCGGACGATGCCGAGGCCGACTCCGACCCGGCCATTGACCTGCACGCTGGAGGATTTGGCCGCCGGGCCGAACACGACGTCGGCGACGTCTCCCACGCGGGTATCGCCCTGGATGCGGATCGCCTTGACGTCGTCGGCGTTCTTCACGCTGGCGTCGGCGCGCACGAACATGTTGCGGTTCGTGTCCTTGAGATTGCCGGCCGGCACGTCGAGCGCGACGGTGGCGAGCGCCGTCTTCAGGTCCGCGACCGTCAGGCCGTAGGAGGCCAGCCGCATCGGGTCGATGTAGATCGAGATGTTGGGCGAGCGGTCGCCGTTGATCTGCACGTCGGCGACGCCGTCGACCGCCTTCAGCCGGTCGACGATGACGTCGTTCACCAGCTTGGTCAGGTCCTCGATCTTCAGCGTCGGCGAGGTGACGGCGAGCCGCATGATCGCGTCGCCATTGGTGTCGGCCTTGGCGATGGTCGGCGGGTCGGCATCGTCCGGCAGGTTGCGCTGCGCGTTGCCGACGGCGTCGCGAAGATCGTTGGCGGCGACGTTGATGTCGGTCGAATCGGAGAACTGCACCGTCACGCGGCTGCGGCCGCTGGTCGATTGCGACTGGATGTCGGTCCAGCCGGTGACGCCGGCGGCGGCCTTCTCGATGACGCTGGTGATCTCCTTGTCCATCGTATCCGGCGTGGCGCCGGTATAGGTGGTGGTGATCGTGACGACCGGCTGGTCGATATTGGGCAGCTCGCGGATCTCGACGCCGCGATAGGCGGCGAGACCGGCGATGATGATCAGCAGGTTGGCGACGATCGCCAGCACCGGCCGGCGGACCGACAGCGCGGAGATGCCGCTCGTCGCGGCGCCGCCCTTCGGAATCGGATCATGCGTCATTTCGGAGCCGGCATCGTTCCGGCCTTCCGGCTCTTTCGAGGCGTCGGGAGCGTCCGTGCGCATGCTCAGCCCCCCGTCGCGGTGGCGGGCGCCTTGGAGCCCGTGGCGGCGGTGGCGAACTCGGCAACCTTCGCCCCCTCGCGAAGCCGCTGCAGGCCCTCGACGACGACCCTGTCGCCGGCCTTCAGGTCGCCGGAAACCAGCACCCGGCCGCTCTGCCGCTCGAGCACCGAGATCGGCATGCGCTTGGCGACGTCGTCGACGACCGCCCAGACATAGGAGCCGGTGCGATCCCACTGGATCGACAGCGCCGAGACCGCCACGCGCGGCTGGCCCTCGAAGCCGAGCGCGACGACGACCGACATGCCGGGCTTGACGCCGATGGCGCCGGCGGCGGCCGCGTCGAGCTCCGCCTCGACCTTCAGGGTGCGCGCGGTCGGATCGATGCGTGTGTCGATCGAGGTCACCTTGCCGGAGATCGTCGCATCCGGCTTGCTGGCCGCTGTCGCCGTCACCGCCTGCCCTTCGGCGACACGGCCGGCATAGCGCTCCGGCACCAGGAAGGTGACCATCAGCGTCGACACGTCGTCGAGCGTCGTCACGACGGTGGAAGAGGTGATGAAATCGCCGACCGCGAGATCGCTCAAGCCGACAACGCCGTCGAAGGGCGCGGTGATCGTCCGGCGGTCGAGCGCGATCTGGGCGCCGAGAACCGCGATCTGCGCCTTGCGCTCGACCGACTGCGCATCCTCCAGCGCGGAAAGCGCGAGATTGCGGCTGGCGGAGAGCTTCTGGGCGCGATCGAGCGCCGACCGGGCGTCCTTCAACGCGACATTGGCGAGATCGAGCGCCACGCGCTGATCGGAATCATCGAGCCGGACCAGCGGCTGGTCCTTGACCACCTTGTCGCCGGCCTTGAACAGGACCTCGTTCACGACGGCCGAGACCTGCGGGTAGATCTTGATCGAGCGCGGCACCTTCACCGTGCCGACCGAGCGGACCTGGTCGTTCTCGACCTGGCTCTCGACCGCCTCGGTCACCACCAGCGTCGGACCGCCGAGGCCACGGCCACCACCGCCGCCACTTCCGCCGGAAGATGCGCTCGCTCCGCCAGCGGATGATTCGCGATGCTGGAAGGCGTACCAGCCTCCGGCCGCGAGGACCGCGACGACAAGACAGAGCAGGATTTGTTTCCAAAGCGGCATGGTTGGTCCGATGCATGAGGCCCGTTCGGAACTTGAACGCGGCAGCGAATGACTTCCGTCGCGGCGCAGCAAAAAAGACGACGCGCATCCGGACCGTCCTCGCGGGGGATCCGCGCCGCCGCGGCGCCGCGCCAGCCCCACGGCGACGATCCGAAGGAAGATCGCTGGTATATCAACAGTTCTGTGACAGCTTACGAAGGCGCGCCCACGCGGCGGAGGACGGCGGTTCGACCGCGCCAATCGCCCCGCCGGCGCGCGGCCTGGCGCGTTCGCCGCCCAACCGGAGGCATCAGAGCCGCACGGCGCGCAACCCGGGATCGGCCGGATCGGCGCTCCGCCGCGCCATTGCTGCATTTCGGGACTTTACTCAAGCGCCGGGATCGTGGACGGTAGCACCGGAGGAAGGATCCTGCTGGCGGGATTGTCGGCCGCGCAATCGGCCGCGCCTGTTTGCGTGCCATCATGGAGGTTTGTTAATGGCAAGTCTGACGTTGCGCGAAGTTCAGAAGTCGTTCGGTGAAGTTGCGATCATCCGCGGCGTCGATCTCGAGGTGAAGGACGGCGAATTCTGCGTGTTCGTCGGTCCGTCGGGTTGTGGCAAGTCGACGCTTCTGCGTCTGATCGCCGGGCTCGAAGGCACGACCGATGGCACCGTCCGCATCGGCGACCGGGACGTTACCCGCCTGGCCCCGGCCGAGCGCGGCGTTTCGATGGTGTTCCAGTCCTACGCCCTCTACCCCCACATGACCGTCGCCGAGAACATCGGCTTCGGCATGAAGATGGCGAAGATGCCGAAGTCCGAGATCCAGGCCCGCACCGAGAAGGCAGCCAAGATGTTGCACCTGACGGAGCTGCTGCAGCGCCGTCCGGCCCAGCTCTCCGGCGGTCAGCGCCAGCGCGTCGCCATCGGCCGCGCCATCGTGCGCGAGCCCGACGTCTTCCTGTTCGACGAGCCGCTGTCGAACCTCGACGCCGCGCTGCGCGTGCAGATGCGCATCGAGATCTCGAAGCTGCACAACGACCTCAAGGCGACGATGATCTACGTCACGCACGATCAGGTCGAAGCCATGACCATGGCCGACAAGATCGTCGTGCTCAGCGCCGGCCGCATCGAGCAGGTCGGCTCGCCGCTCGAGCTCTATCACCGCCCGAACAACCTCTTCGTCGCCACCTTCATCGGCTCGCCGAAGATGAACCTGTTCAACGTCAACGTCACCGAAGTGACCGGCGGCTCGGCGATCGTCGCCCTGCCGGGCGGCTCGACGCTGGCGATCCCGACCCGCGGCGCCACCGTCACCCCCGGCCCGATGACCCTCGGCGTCCGTCCTGAGCATCTGACGATCGCCCCGGGCGAGACCGGCGGCATCCCGGGCACCGTCTCGCTCTCCGAGCATCTCGGCGGCGAAACCATGCTCTATGTCGACGTCGAAGGCGCTGAGCCGACCATCGTCAAGGCGGACGGCCTCGCCGCGCAGCGTTCGGGCGACAAGGTTCGCATCATCGTCGCTCCGGAGACGGTTCACCTGTTCGACAAGTCGGGCAAGGCCATTGTCAACGGTTCGCTGATCTAAGGTCCGCGAAGGGCGCCTGCCCTTCCACGGCCTGACACAGACGCTGCATTGCAGCCCCAGAAGCCCGGAAGCGCGCCTTCCGGGCTTTTCCTTTTCTCGCGCCCGGCCCTTCGAACGGGCGGATTCGGCCGCACCCGACGCGGCGGAAAGACTCGACTCGGTTGAAGTCTGGAAAACAAGACTTTAATGAGAAGGTATTGAAGACCGCTCGAACTGCGACCGATTCCGGCGCGCGTGCTCGATCGGGGGTAAAAGAGGGACGCCATGCGCCTGACCCAGCAGACCAGCTATTCCATCCGCATCCTGCTCTATTGCGCCGCCAACCCGGGCAATAACAGCCGGATCAAGGACATCGCCGCGACCTACAGCATCTCCGAGCTGCATCTCTTCAAGATCATGCACGTGCTCGTCGAGAGCGGGTTCATCGAGACGATTCGCGGCCGCAATGGCGGCATCCGCCTCGCCAAGCCGGCCAACACCATCTCGATCGGCGAGGTCGTGCGCGCGACGGAGAGCAATTTCTTCCTGACCGACTGCTTCGACACGACCAACCGCGATTGCCCGCTGGTCGATTCCTGCGGCGTGAACAAGATCCTGGCCGAGGCGCTGCGCGCCTTCTTCGCCGTGCTCGACAGCTACACCATCGCCGACGTCGCCAAGGATCGCGGCCAGCTGCGCGGCCTGCTCGACCTCAGCCACGACACGATGCACCCGATCGCCGCCACGTCCTTCGCGCATCAGCCTTCCTGATCGACGCGGCCGTCAATTTATAGTTGACTTCCAGCATCATATTTTAATAGCTGCTCATGCGGCGACCATCTTTCCATGGCTTGCCGGCTTCCTTCGGATGACGGGGTGGAACATGGCAGTTTTGAGTGGAAGCAAGCAGGCCGGACTTCTCGGCGCAGCCGGCGTGGCGGTGATCCTGATGACGGCGGTCTCCGTGGCGCAGGCGCAAGAAGCCTCCCGCGCCATCGCGATCGAGCTCAACGGCGCCGAGGCCAACGACAAGGCCTGCCGGCTGAGCTTCGTCTTCGACAACGGCCTCGCCACCGGCATCGACGACATGGCGCTCGAACTGGTGCTGTTCGACAAGGACGGCCGGGTCAACCGCTTCGTCGTCGTCCGCAGCGCCAAGGTGCCGGCCGGCAAGAGCCGCGTCCGCCAGTTCGACATCCCCGGGACCGAGTGCCCGTCTATCGCCCGCATCCTCGTCAACGACGTCAAGGAATGCAAAGGCGCCGAGCTCACCCCCGCCGCCTGCGCCGACAGCATCAAGGTCTCGACGCGCTCCGATATCAAGTTCGACAATTGATGGCGGCGTGACGCGGCGAGGATAGATCATGGGCGTGCGGCGCGCTTCCTGGGCTTGGGCATTGGTTCTGTCGATTGCGGCGCATGGCGCCGTGGTGGCGGCCTTCACGCCGGATCCCAACGAGGTGGCCGAAGCCGGTTCGGGCGCCGGCAGTTCGGTCGAGGGCTCGATCGACGCCATCATCGGTACGGATGTCGAGTTCGAGGAACTGACCAGCGAAGAGCTGAAGACAGCCTTCGACACCGAAATCGCCCCGGCGACAGAGACGTCGGAAATGGCGGCGCTGTCCCTCTCGACCACCGAATCGGAACCCGTGCAGGAGGCGACGCCCGCCGTCGCGCCGGCGGCTTCCGCCGCGGTCGAGGCAGTCGCCGTCGCGGAAGCGACGCCCGTCGAGTTGTCGGTCAGCAGCCTGGCGCCGGCGCTCGCCGCCGACATCTCCGCCACCCCGATCGAAAGCGACCTCGCGGCCGCCTCCGTGACCGAAGTCAGCGAGATCGTCCCGACCGAGACGCTCTCGAATGTCGCGCCGACCACGCCGGACACCGCCGCCGTGACGCCGGCCGCCGCCAGCGCCCAGCCCGAGACGGTGACCGCCGCCGAGGCGCCGACCGTCGAGGCCAAGCCGGTGGAGACGCCGGCCGAGAGACCGATCCAGACCGCGCTGGTCACCGCGGTCAAGCCGGCGGCTTCCGCCGCGATCGAAGAGGTAGTGCCGCAGGAGATGGCTCCCCTTCCCGAAGCCAAGCCTGTCGACGTGAAGCCCGTCGAGGCCAAGCCGGTCGAGGAAGCTGCCGAGCCGAAGCCGGTCGAGGCGCAGAAGGTTGCGCCCAAGCCGGTCCAGAAGAAGATCGCCGAGAAGGCCGAGCCGACCCGCAAGCCGCCGCGCGAAAAGGCGGAGAAGGCCGACAGGAAGCGTAAGGCCGAAGCGCCGAGCCGCGGCAATTCCGAGTTCGAGAGCGCGCGCGGCGCCGCCGTCGCCAGCAATGACAGCCCCGCTCGCGACAGCGGCATGGGACGCTCGCGCGAGGCCGGATCCGGCGCCGCCGCCAACTCGAACTACAAGGGAAAGGTGCGGGCCAAGATCCAGCGCTCGACCCAGATGCCGAGCAAGGCGAAGCGGCTCGGAATAACCGGGCGCGCCCAGGTCAGCTTCACGATCACGCCCTCGGGCGCCGCCAGGAACATCGTGCTGGCGAGCAGCGCCGGCAATCCGATGCTGGACGAAGCCGCCCTTTCGGCGGTGCGCCGCGCATCCCCCTTCCCGCCCATGCCGGCCGGCATGCCGCAGCTCGAAATCAACGTGCCGATCGTCTTCAACATCGGCCGCTAAGCCCTCTCCTACCTGGATCTTGACGGTGAGGCGCGCCTGGACCCACACTCCGCCGACAACGGAGACGGTCTTCCATGGAAGCGCGCGACGTTCTGGCCCGGACCACGCTTTTCGCCGATGTCCTCTCGGACCGGCAGCTTCAGGACCTTGCCGCTCGCAGCAAGGTCTATGACGTCGGCAAGGACCGCGTGCTGATGACCGAGGGAGATTTCGGCTCGTCCATGTTCATCATCGTCAGCGGCAAGGTGGACGTCACCGTCGCCGGCGCCCGCCATCCCAATCGCGAGGTCGCCATGCTCGGGCCGGGCGACATCTTCGGCGAGATGTCGCTGATGACCGGCGCGCGCCGCGCCGCCACCGTCACGGCGATGGAGCCGACCCGCGTCGTCGAGATCACCAAGGTGGCGCTGGAAACCGTGCTCACCCATTCGCCGGAACTCGTCGACCGCTTCGGCGCGTTCCTCGCCAAGCGGCGGGCGGAGCTCGACGAGATCGCCGATGACGAGCACGCAAGCCGCATTCTGGGCGTTCGCACCGACGAGATCGCCGGCGCGATGCGGCGGCTCTTCGGCCGCGGCTGATCTTGGTTCAGCGGAGCCGGCGACGGCGACCGGCTCCCGCCGGGCCGCCCTGCCCGACCCGCAGCGTCAGTCGCCGCAATGGGTCGGGGACTGACCGCAACAGGCATAGTCGCCGCAGGGCGGCGGACCGCTGTTCTGAATCCGGTTGTTCAGGTCATTGACGATGTCGTTGCGGCCGCCATCCTGGGCGCGCAGCTTCTCCGGATATGGCAGGAAGCTGTCGCCATAGAGCGGATAGGGCACGACGCCGGTGACGCGGATCAGCGAGCCGTCCCAGGTCAGCGGCCCCTCGATGCGGCCACCCTTATGGATGCGCAGCGCCTTGCCGGGACGGTCGAGCGTCACCTCGCGGCCATCGGGAAGCGTGATCACCAGCTTGCCCTCGACCAGCACGATGACCGACTCGTTCGGCCCGACGATGCCGTCATAGATCGTTCCACGCACGCCGATCGTCGCCACCGGAGTCTTCAGATGATAGCTGCGCGGATCCGACGAGCCGGAAACGAAGCGGAAGATGCCCTTGGTGGCCCGGAGCGCGATGTCGTTCTTCGAGCGGCCCGGGTCGTAGACGAAGCGGTCGAGCGTGACGTCGGAGCCCGGCCCGACATTCAGGCTGGTCTCGTCGAGGAACAGGAGCTGCGCCGTCGAATCCGCGCCGGTGCGGACCTGCTGGTCGAGCACGATCGGGTCGCTGACGGCGAGCGGCCTCGCGGCGCCGCGCACGACGCCCTCTACCTTGTTGTGGATCGCGCCCGCGCGGCCGATCATCTGTTCCGCGGCGAGACCCGGCATCGCGGCCAGCATCCAGAGCGCCGCACCTGCCGCAGCAGTCGTGAAGAGACGGCCGATTCGCATGATGAGCCTCCCTGCCTGGGATCACGTGACGTTGCCCGACTTTGACACCGGCCACCCGACAAACCAAGGCCGGCGTTCCGCGCCGCCCCGCTTCCCGTAACGGAAACGCGGATTTTGCCGAAGGCGTTGCCGATCTGCACCGCTCCGCAGCAATTTCCGGCGGAGGGATGGTGAGCAGTTGCGGCGGGCCACGGGCAAACTTACTCTGCGTTAAGCTTGTTAGTCGGGGGCTCCGATCATGAAGCACAGTCTTCTGGCGGTCGCACTCGTCGCCAGCGCAGTATGGGTCGGGGTTTGCGGCGAGAAAGCCGCAGCGGTTGATCGCGACCAGGCGATCGCGCTCAGCGAGGCCTATAAGCGCGTCCTGGCGGACCCGACGAATGCCGCCGCCAACATGGAATATGCCCGTCTCGCCGAGGCGGTAGGCCAGCCGCGCAAGGCGCTGGCGACGTATGAGCGCGTGCTGCTCTACGATCCCAACAATGAAGAGGCGCTCGCCGCGCTGGTGCGCATCCGCCGCCAGCTGCAGCCCGACACCACGCTGATCACGCTCGAGGCCGGCTTCGGCTATGAGAGCAATCCGCTGCAGCGCAACACCGATCTCGAGAGCTCGCTCAAGGCCTATGCCGCCGGCCGGATCGAGGACGAGCGCCGGATCGGCGACACGCGCTGGCGCACCCTGCTGCTCGGCAACGCGGAATATTTCGGCGATGTCAGCGAGCTGGACTGGGGCTATCTCGGCGGCGTCACCGGCCCGATCCTGCCGGTCGGCACCGTGATCTCGATCAACCCGTTCATCGGCGGCGGCGTCTCGTCGCTCGACAACGCCTATTACTATTCCGAGGCGATCGCCGGCCTGCAGTTCGAAGGCTACCTGCAGGGCGCCTACCAGCTGGCGCGGCTGCGCGCCGGCTATCGCAGCTTCAACGAGGACTCGGTCTCGACCGACGGCTTCTACGCCGATTTCGTCTGGCGCTGGGCCATTCCCCAGGTCGTCGACCCCGACGACACGCTGGTCATCACGCCGCATGCGCGCTGGAGCGGCATCGGCGGCGTCGACATCTCGAACAGCGTCTTCGGGCCGAACGACATCAAGCCGGGCGATTATGTCTCCTGGGGCGCGCGGTTCGAATATTTCAACCAGGTGGCCGACTGGCTGACGCTGGGCGGCGGCGTCGACTTCACCCAGACGCTCTACGACCATCTCTACACGCCGGACGGCGAGAAGCGCGACGACGTACTGATCGAGCCGCTCGTGAGCGCCGTGTTCAACCGCGCCTTCGGCATGCAGTCCGACCTCGCGCTCGACTACCGCTTCCAGTGGAACCAGTCGAACGACGAGGAACGCGACTTCGGCAACCACATCGTCACGGCGCGGGTCGTCACGCGGTTCTGAGGCGTGAATGGTACGTTCCACTC
>JAFKJZ010000282.1 GCA_017305815.1 Hyphomicrobiales bacterium | reverse complement strand
AAGCGGTCCGGCGACCAGTCCGCGATCAGGACCTGCCCGGCCTGCGCCATCGCGTGCCGATCGCAGCCGTCAAATGCGATCTTGCACATCTGCTCACCCAGTTCGATCGGGTCGAACGGATCGAAACGATAGCCGTTGAATCCGGGGCGGACGAGGTCTTCGCTGCAACCGCATCGATCCGAGACCAGCACTGGCAGACCGGCCGCCATCGCCTCGTTGACGACCAGCCCCCATTGCTCCGAAGTGCTCGCGAGGATGAAGGCTCCAGCGAGGCCATAGTAGCGGTGGAGTTCCGCATATTGGCGAAATCCCGGCAAATGGACGCTCGTGCGAAGACCCTCGGCCTCGATCGTCGAGCGCAGGCTCGGCGCCAGCGGACCGCCGCCGAGCAGGACGAGATCCCAGGCCGCTGGCCCCGCTCCAGCGCGATAGTGCCGATAGGCTGCGAGCAGGTTGAACAGGTTCTTCTTGGCGACGAAGCGGCAGGAGGCAAGGAAAAAGGGGCGGTTCAGGCCAAGCTCCGCCCTCACGGCTACCGCATCAGCACGTGCGTTGGCGGCGCTGCGAGCAAAGTAGTCATTGTCGACAACGTCGAAGCCCTCCCGAATTCGCGTGTCGTCCATGCCGAGCGCCGTGAGATAGCGCCGATGAGGCACCCCGGCGACAAGCCCAGCGCTGAAGAGCCGTATCACCCGCCGCTTGATCGCCTCGCGCCAGGGTTTTCGGATCTCGTCGATCTCGGCGCTGTCGGACATCAGGATGGCGGGGACGCCGGTTCGCGCGCACCAGAGCAGCGCAGCCAGCGCCGCCGGATGCGACCAGCCGGCTATCGCGACGGCATCCGGAGCCGCGCGTTCCAGCGTCGCGGCGATCTTGCCGACGAGCGCGGGGATGCTCTCGCGCTCGATGTCCGGCGAGACGACGACGCGCGGAAAGAGACCGCTCTCTGCGACATCATCCCATTCATAGGTCCGATCGGTGCCGCTGAATTCGACGCCGATGACAGACATATGGCGCGAGGCCGCGCTTAGCCGGCTCATATGGTAGGGGCCGAAGCGATGGAACAGGATAGCGACGCGGGGAAAGCCGGCCGGGCTGGCATCGGTCATGACGGCACCATCGCGACGGGGGCTTGGGCCCTGAAAGTGGCGTGCTGCCGGACGCGGGCGAAGGCAAGTGCGGGCAGCAGGAACAGAGCTATGTGCAGGAAGGCCGAAGGCGGCCATTGCGTGTGATGGGTGATCGACAGCATCGCCGGCGCCAGCATCAGCGGATAGACGACCTGCCAGACCGTGCTGCCGGCCATGGCGGCGTCGTAGATGCGCCTCATTGCAAATCCGATCAGGAAAAACTTGAGCGCGCCAAGATAGGCAAAGGAGGCGAAGGCGTCGGAGAGGCCTGTTTCGGTCGAGCCGACGGGCGGCTCGTAGTCGCGGCCGAGTTGGCCGTCCAGGCTGACGGTCAGCCGTTCCTTGATCTCCACTCCTACCAGTTGCGCGGGCACATAGTTGAACACCAGCGTATTCCAGTGAAACAGGCCGAGATCATAGGCATGCGTGTCGCGGACCTGTCCGTTACGGAGAACGGCGTTGCGCACCTCCGGTCCACCCTGTTCCAGCACCTCGGCGAAGTTCTCGACAAGGTCGATCTTCAGAAGGTCGGACCATCCGGCCTCGTCCCGCTCGGTGGTGATGGCGCGATAGTCTCCGGCGCTGTGCAGGGCGAGGGCGCCAAACAGCACGAAGCCTGCCGTCAATAGCCGGGGTGGCGTGCGCCGCTTCTGGAACCACCAGGCCAGCACGATGAGGAAGAAGAACTCGACCGCTTCGCTGCGCCGGCCGAGAATCAGGATTCGCTCGGCGTA
>JAFKJZ010000281.1:2819-4685 GCA_017305815.1 Hyphomicrobiales bacterium | reverse complement strand
ATCGGGTGCTCGATCGAGAAGACGAGCCCGCCGCCGGGGACGAGCGCCCGGTGAATCGTTGCCAACAGCCTCGGCAGATCCTCGATGTAGTGCAGCGTCAGCGAGCTGTAGACGAAATCGAAGCCCGCCTCCGGCAGTTCCAGCGTCTCGAGATCGGCGCGCTCGTAGCGGATCGCCGGGTCGGCGGTCATCGACTTGGCGCGGGCGAGCATCGCTTCCGACACGTCGAGGCCGAGCACCGAGGCCGCGCCCTGTTCGCGGGCATGGCGGCAGAACCAGCCATAGCCGCAGCCGAGATCGACGACGCGCAGGCCCGCGAGGTCGGGCAGGAGCGCGCGGATGGCCGGCCATTCGGCGGCGCCGGCGAGGCCTTCGACGGAGCGGCGCAACTGGCTGTAGCCTTCGAAGAAGGCCGGATTGTCGTAGATGTTCTGCGTCATGCGCTCGTTCTCCATCCGGGCGGTGGCCGGATGGCGTCGTCTAGCATGAAATGCCAGGCAACGCGCCCGCGAGCGGCTCAGCCGGGCCGGGCGCGCTCGACCTCGACCGTCACATGCGACAGGCGGCCGAGATTGGACAGCCGGTGTCGATAGGTTTCGGGCGAAGCCGGATTGGCCGAGACGAGGCTGATCACTGCAGCGTTGTGGCCCGGGCCGACGCGCCAGAGATGCAGGTCGGTGACGCGGCTGCCGTCCCGCTCGATCGTGGCGCGCATGGCGGCGGCGAGCTTCGGGTCGGGAACCGTGTCGACGAGGATGCGGCCGCTGTCGCGCATCAGCTGGATCGACCAGCTGGCGATCAGCACGGCGCCGAGGATGCCGACGGCGGGATCGAGCCAGACCCAGTCGAGGAGCTGTCCGGCCAGCAGCGCCGCGATGGCGAGCACGGAGGTCGCGGCGTCGGCGACGACATGCAGATAGGCGGCGCGCAGATTGTGGTCGCGCGCCGCGCCATGGGCGTGGTGATGATGATGATGATGATCGTGGTCGTCGTGATCGCCATGGTCATGGTCATGGTCATGGGCGTGTGGCGCATGGCTATGGCCGTGCGCGTCGCTCTCATGCAGCAGCGCGGCGCTGACGAGATTGACGGCGAGGCCGATGACGGCGACGGCGATCGCCGGGCGGAAACTGATCTCGACCGGCGAGGTCAGCCGCCAGGCCGCGTCGACGGCGATCAGCAAGGCGATCATGCCGAGAATGACGGCGCTGGCGAAGGCGGCGAGATCGCCGACCTTGCCGGTGCCGAAGGTGAAGGCCGGATCGTGCGCGTGGCGGCGGGCGAAGCGATAGGCGAGCGCCGCGACCAGCAGCGCCCCGGCATGGGTCGACATGTGGAAGCCATCGGCGAGCAGCGCCATCGAGCCATAGGCGTAGCCCGCGACGATCTCTGCCACCATGGTGAGTGCCGTGATGGCGACGACGATCATCGTCCGGCGCTGGTTGCGGTCATGCGACGCGCCGAGGAAGACGTGGTCGTGCCCGCCGAGGCTTTGCGTTGCGTTCATGATGGCTGCTCCTGCCGGCCATCGGTCCGGGCGCGCCGGAACGGCCGGTCTCAAAGATATTTGCTGACTTCCTTGATCTCGGAGACGAGCGCGCGCGCCTCGTCCGCCGGCAGGGCGCTGGCGGCGGCGCCGAGATGCTCGTCGATGTGGTGATGGATCAGCGTGCGCTTGGTGCTCTCGATCGCCTTGATCACCGCCTGCATCTGCTGGGCGATCAGCAGGCAGTCGCGGCCTTCCTCGACCATGGTGATGACACTGGCGAGATGGCCGGAGGCGCGGCGCAGCCGCTGCATGATTTCGGGGTTCTGGGCGTGGCTCATGTCAAGATCCTATCCTGGGGGAGGGGATATGGGAAGCGG
>JAFKJZ010000281.1:0-2768 GCA_017305815.1 Hyphomicrobiales bacterium | reverse complement strand
GGGTGGGAGGGGGAGCAAAGGGCGTGTGGGGTGGGTACGGACGGTGTTTCAGTATGCGGGCCCAACCCTCCGCGCCACTGGCTTTCATCGCTGCGGAAGCCGGCATCCATGTCGCCGCAGGCCCGCAGAATGGCGTCGTGGCTCGCGAGGCCGGCAACCCGGCCAGTGGATCCCTGCTTTCGCAGGGATGACGGCGAGCGTGTTGGGCGGACAACGCCTGATCCGGCCGCAGCGAGAATTGGCGTAGGCGCGCAGGATTGGCGCCGGCGCAGGGTGGCCTATCGCCACCGTCGCCACACGGCGGTATCAGCCGGCGACGAGACGCTTCAGCTTGGCCATGATCGTTTCGTCCTTCTCGTGGTAGTCCACGGTGCCGACGAAATTGGCGTTGGAATCGAGCAGGTATACCGAGGCCGAGTGGTCCATCGTGTAATCCTCGCCGTCGCCGACCTTCTTCGAATAGACCTTGTAGGCCTTCAGGATGCCGTCGATCTGCGGCCGGCTGCCGGTGAGTCCGATGATCCGCGGATCGAAGGCCTGGAGATAGTTGTTCATCTGCTCCGGCGTGTCGCGCTCCGGGTCGACGGTGACGAAATAGACCTTGAGCTTGTCGCCGTCGGGACCGAGCTGCTTCAGCCACTGCGTCGCCTGGAACAGGGTGGTCGGGCAGACATCGGGGCAGAAGGTGAAGCCGAAGAACACGGCCGAGGGGTGGCCCTTCAGCGCCGCCTCGGTGACGGGCTGGCCCTTCTGGTCGACGACCGAGAATGGTCCGCCGATCGCGCTCAGCTGCAGGCCGGGACCCGTCTTCGGCATGAAGGCGAAGCCGGCGATGGCGATGACGGCCACGGCGACCAGGCCCCACAGGACGTAGCGGATGGTCCGCAGCGTGTTGCGGTTGCCGCCCTTCTTGCTCGCATCGGTCATTGCGCGGCGTCCCCGGAATGCATGTCGTGCATCGAATGGTCCTTCGCCGGGCCGGCGGCGCCGATCGGCGAGATGGTCAGCGTGACCTCGACCGCGCCGGCCTTGGCGAAGGTCAGCGTCAGCGGCACGGTCTCGCCCTGGACGAAAGGCGTCTTCGGGCGGATGAACATGACGTGGTAGCCGCCGGGCTCCAGCGTCAGGGAGCCGCCGGCCGGGATCTCGACGCCCTCGCTGGCCTGACGCATCGTCATGACGCCGTCTTCGGTCTTCATCAGATGAAGCTCGGTCTTCTCGGCGACCGGCGAGGCGACCGAGACGAGCGTGTCGGGCTCGGCGCCGGTGTTCTTCACCGTCAGGTAGCCGCCGCCGACGCGGGCGCCGGGCGGAGTCGCGCGCGCCCACGCCTCGCGGATGACCAGGGGACCGGCGGTCACGTCGGCGAGCGCCGGAGCGGCCAGCGAGGCGGCGAGAAGGAGGGAGAGGGCGATGCGCTTGATCATGGCGCAGAGATAGCCCTGCACCGCAAAGTTTGAAAGCGCGGCGGACTGCCGCGCGCATCGGTCGATCGGGCGGGCGACGGGGCCGGCTCAGGCCAGCCGGATCGCCGCCGCCTCGTCGCCGCGGCCGAGCGCCTCGAACACGGTGGCGACGATGCCGCGCGCGTCGAGGCCGCTGGAAGCAATCATTGCCTCGGGCTTGTCGTGGTCGATGAACTCGTCCGGCATCACCAGCGTGCGGATGCGCAGTCCGCGATCGAAGGCGCCGGCGCCGGCCAGGAAGGCCAGCACCTGGCCGCCGAAGCCGCCGGTGGCGCCTTCCTCGACCGTGATCACGACTTCGTGATTGCGCGCCAGGTCAAGCACGAGGCGCGTATCGAGCCTCCGCCGCCTTCATGGCGTCCTTCAGGCGGGTGCCGAAGGAGAGGATCGCCACCTTGGAACCCTGTCGGACGATGCGCCCCCTGCCGATCGGCAGGACCTCGCCGCGTTCCGGCATGTCGATGCCGACGCCTTCGCCGCGCGGATAGCGGAAGGAGGAGGGCGCGTCGTCGATGGCGACCGAAGTCGCGATCATGTGCACCAGCTCGGCCTCGTCGGACGGCGCCATGACGATCATGCCTGGGAGCGCCGTCAGGAAACCGGTGTCGAACGACCCGGCATGGGTCGCGCCGTCTGCGCCGACGAAGCCGGCGCGGTCGATCGCGAAGCGGACCGGCAGCTTCTGGATCGCCACGTCATGAACGATCTGGTCATAGCCGCGCTGCAGGAAGGTCGAATAGATCGCGCAGAACGGCTTGTAGCCCTCGGTGGCGAGGCCGGCGGCGAAGGTGACGGCGTGTTGCTCGGCGATGCCGACGTCGAAGGTGCGGGTCGGGAAGGCTTGGCCGAACAGGTCGAGGCCGGTGCCGGACGGCATCGCCGCCGTGACGGCGACGATCTTGTCGTCGGCCTCGGCCTCCTTGATCAGCGCCTCGGCGAAGACGCGCGTGTAGCTCGGGGCGTTCGGCGTCGCCTTGGCCTGTTTGCCGGTGATGACGTCGAAGCGGTTGACGCCGTGATACTTGTCGGCGGCCGCCTCGGCCGGGGCGTATCCCTTGCCCTTCTGCGTCACGACATGCAGCAGGATGGGGCCTTCCGGCGCATCGCGCAGATTGCGCAGCACGGGCAGCAGGTGGTCGAGATTGTGGCCGTCGATCGGGCCGACATAATAAAAGCCGAGTTCCTCGAACAGCGTGCCGCCGGTGAAGAAGCCGCGGGCATATTCCTCGGTCTGTTTCGCCTTCTCGTGGAAGAAGCGCGGCAGCTTGCGGGCAAGCTGCTTCGCCGCCTCCCGGAACGAGC
>JAFKJZ010000280.1 GCA_017305815.1 Hyphomicrobiales bacterium | reverse complement strand
GAGAGCCGCGCCGCCCGTGCCGTAGGCCAGGTAGCGGTCGAAGGCGTAGCCGACGCGGGCGCGGGCCGTGCCGTCCCACTTCTGACGGACGCCGCCGATGGCGTTCGAGCCGCTGACGTCGTCGAGGTTGGCGTCGATTTCGGCGCCGATCACCCACTGGTTGCCCAGGTCGAAGTTGTAACCGGCGTAGAGGCCGCCCTTGAAGCCGTCACCGTTGACGCTGCCGAAAGCGTAGCGCGAATTGGCGTCCGAGGAGGACCAGCCGTAGCCGACCAGGGCGCCGACATACGGGCCGGTCCAGCTGAAGGCCTGCGCTGCGGGAGCGAGCGGAGCCGGAGCCGGCTCGTAGGTGAGATCCGCAGCCAGAACCGGGGCTGCCGAGAGGGCCAGCGCCATGGCGCCGAGGGAGAGGGTGCGGATACGCAGCATCTTGGTCTCCATGCGTACTAAACTAAAAGCTACAAAACTTGATCCGGGAGCGACCTTCTGCCCCCGATCCGATGGTCTGAATTAACCCTGCCATTGCGGCAGAACATGACAGGAATTGCGGCATGTTCGAGGCATTCGCGCCGCGTTGCCAAAATCACGCAATCTGCCGTTAAGCATCTGATTTCATGCAAATTTTAGCGACCGGAACCTTTTCGCGTTAACCTCTCTGACATGGTGTCGACGCAGGTGTTGACCACATTTAACGAAGCCTAACTAAGGCTTACCGAAATGGCCCCTTCACCCTATCTTCGCAGCTCCACGGATTCGCACGAACGGCAGGCAACATGACGGACGAAATGGGCACGGCACTGGTCACGGGCGGCGCGCGCAGAATCGGTCGCTCGATCGTCGAGGACCTCGCCCGGAACGGCTTCTCCGTCGCCATCCATTGCCGCAGCTCCGTCGACGTCGCCGAAGCGCTGGCAGACGACATCCGCCGCCAGGGCGGGCGCGCCCTCGTGCTTTCGGCCGATCTCGCCGACCTCGACGCAGCGCGCGCGCTCCCGGCCCGCGCCGCCGAGGCGCTGGGCCCGCTGACCCTGCTCGTCAACAATGCCTCGATCTTCGAGGCGGACGGCATCGGCTCGCTCGATCCCGAACGCTTCCAGCGCCAGACGACCGTCAACCTCGCCGCGCCGGTCTTCCTGGCCGACGCCTTCGCCGCGCAGTTGCCGGCTGATCGCGAGGGGCTCGTCGTCAACATGGTCGACCAGCGCGCCTGGAAAACGACGCCGCATTTCCTGTCCTACCAGCTATCGAAGTCGGGCCTGCTGACGGCGACCCGCACGCTGGCGCAGGCGCTGGCGCCGCGCATCCGCGTCAACGCCATCGGCCCCGGCCCGACCCTGCCCTCGCCGCGCCAGGATCCGGCCGAATTCCGCAAGCAGGCCGAGGCCGTGCTGCTGCGGCACGGGCCGGACCTTTGCGAATTCGGGCGGACGATACGATATCTCTACGAGACGCGTTCCATTACCGGCCAGATGATCGCGCTCGATGGCGGGCAGCATCTTGCATGGGAAACGCCCGATATCGTAGGCATCAGCGAGTGAACACCCTGCCCCCCAACGACAACGACAAGCTGGAGATCGCCGCCGAAGCCGGTGCGCCTCCAACGCTGTCGAGCGCAGACGCCGGCAGCGAAGCCGCGAAACCGGCTGAAGACGACGCACAGCCGGCCGAGGCCGCCTTCGAGGCGGGCGGCGAGCTGGTGGCGCGCGGCAAGGGTGCGGCCGTCATCGCCGATTTCGTCACCCGCCTGCCCAATGCGCCGGGCGTCTACCGCATGTACGCGGCCGACGACACCCTGTTGTACGTCGGCAAGGCCGGCGCGCTGCGCAAGCGCGTGGGCAGCTACTTCAACGGCTCGCCGAAGAGCCGGCGC
>JAFKJZ010000279.1 GCA_017305815.1 Hyphomicrobiales bacterium | reverse complement strand
CTGAATAAGCTGCGTCCGGTAAATCACGGATGGGCCGGCGAGTGAAGCCGCCCCATGCCCTTTCCCGCTGTCGAGACGGGGCGCACTCACCTCTCCCTGAGGGAGAGGTCGACGCACGCAGTGCGGCGGGTGAGGGTTTACGGCCTCAGCCGGATCGTTCCCTACCCCCTCACCCGGAGCTTCGCTCCGATCTCTCGCTCGGGGAGAGATGAAGATTCTGACGCCCCCCCGAAATGGAGAGGACCCTAGCCGACGGTTTCCAGACCGGCCTTCTGTCCGCGCACCACGACGCCCAGCGTATCGGTCTCCTGGACCTGGCGCAGGCGCTCGGCCGCCTCGTCCGCTTCGCGCTGGCGATTCCACATGGAAGCGTAAAGTCCGCCCTTCTGCATCAGTTCGTTGTGGCGGCCGCGCTCGATGATCCGGCCGGCCTCCAGCACGATGATCTCGTCGGCGGTCACAACTGTGGAAAGCCGGTGTGCGATCACCAGCGTGGTGCGCCCGGACGACACGCGATCGAGCGCGCCCTGGATTTCCCGCTCGGTATGGGTATCGAGCGCCGAGGTCGCCTCGTCCAGCACCAGGATCGGCGGCGCCTTCAGGATCGTGCGGGCGATCGCCACGCGCTGCTTCTCGCCGCCGGAGAGCTTCAGGCCGCGCTCGCCGACCTCGGAATCATAGCCTTCCGGAAGCGACTCGATGAAGGCGCCGATCTGCGCCATCTGCGCGGCCTCGCGGACTTCTTCGCGCGTCGCGCTCGGCCGGCCATAGCCGATATTGTAGGCGATGGTGTCGTTGAACAGCACCGTGTCCTGCGGAACCATGCCGATGACGGCGCGGACGCTCGCCTGCTGCACCTCGCGGATATCGACGCCGTCGATGGTGATGCGGCCGGCGGTGACGTCGTAGAAGCGGAACATCAGCCGCGAGATCGTCGACTTGCCGGCGCCGGACGGACCGACGATGGCGACCGTCTTGCCGGCCGGAACCTCGAAATCGACGCCCTTCAGGATTTCGCGCGCCGGGTCGTAGTGGAACGAGACATTCTCGAAGCGAACGGCACCCTGCTTGACGACGAGCGCCGGAGCGCCGGGCTTGTCCTGCACCTCTTCCGGCATGTCGAGCAGCCGGAACATCGCCTCGACATCAGCGAGGCCCTGCTTCAGTTCGCGATAGACCGTGCCGATGAAGTTCAGCGGGAACGAGAGCTGAACCAGCAATGCGTTGATCATGACGAAATCGCCGATGGTCTGCTCGCCGCGCATGATCGCCGCGCCGGAGAGCGCCATGCAGATGGTCATGCCGGTGGTGAAGATCACCGTCTGGCCGAAGTTCAGCCAGGCGAGCGACGTCCAGGTCTTGATCGAGGCAGCCTCGTAGCGGGCGAGCGAGCGGTCGTAACGCTCGGCCTCCATCTGCTCGTTGCCGAAATACTTGACCGTCTCGTAGTTCAGAAGCGAGTCGACCGCCTTGGCGTTGGCGTCCGTGTCGGAGGCGTTCATCTCGCGACGAATGGCGATGCGCCAGTTCGAGGCGACGATGGTGAACCAGACATAGGCGACGATGGTGACGGCGATGACGGCGACATAGGTCAGGTTGAACTGCCAGGCGATCACCACGGCCGCCAGCAGGAACTCAAGCAGCGTCGGGAAGGTGTTCAGGATGATGTGGTCGACGATCGAGTCGATGCCCTTCATCCCGTGGTCCATCGTCCGCGACAGGCCGCCGGTGCGGCGCTGCAGATGGAAGCGCAGCGACAGGCGATGCATGTGCACGAAGGCGCGCCGGCCGAGCTTGCGGATCGCGTTCTCGCTGACGCGCGCGAACAGCGCGTCGCGCATCTGGTTGAAGGTGTTGAGCAGGATGCGGCCGACGCCA
>JAFKJZ010000278.1 GCA_017305815.1 Hyphomicrobiales bacterium | reverse complement strand
TGTCGCGCACCGGCCCAGCGTCCTCTACTGGGTCATGCAGCCCGGCGCGGATGTCGGCGGCATCGGCATGGGCCTCGTGCGCATGGTGCGGCCGTGGAACGAGTGGCTGATCGTCTGGGGCTACGACATCAACCAGCCGCCGCCGGACGTCACGCCCGACTTCGCGACCGAAGTCGCACGCCAGCTGATCGGCGACCCCGCGCTCGATATCGAGCTGATCAGCGCCAACACCTGGACCGTGAACAACTGCTTCGCGCTCGAGATGCAGAAGGGTCGCGTGTTCATCATGGGCGACGCCGCCCATCGCCATCCGCCGTCGAACGGGCTCGGCTCCAACACCTCGATCCAGGACAGTTTCAACCTCGCCTGGAAGCTCGCCAAGGTCGTCAAGGGCCAGGCGGGTCTCGGCCTTCTTGAGAGCTACTCGGCCGAGCGCGCGCCGATCGCCCGCCAGATCGTCACCCGCGCCAATCAGTCGATCGGCGAGTTCGGGCCGATCTTCGAGGCGCTCGGCATGGATGGCGGCGTCGATCACGCGAAGATCCAGAAAAACATGGAGGCGCGCGCCGACGCGACCGTCGCCGCCGAGGCGCAGCGCGAGGCGATCCGCAAGGCGATCGCCTTCAAGAAGTACGAGTTCGATGCCCACGGCGTCGAGATGAACCAGCGCTATGTGTCGGGCGCGGTGCTGGCCGATGGCGCGGCGCAGCCGGCGTTCGAGCGGGATCGCGAGCTGCACTATGCGCCTACGACCTGGCCGGGCGCGCGCCTGCCGCATGCCTGGGTGTTCGAGCGTTCCGGTCGCAAGGTCTCGACCCTCGATCTCACCGGCAAGGGCGAATTCACGCTCCTGACCGGCATCGGCGGCGAGGCCTGGGTCGAGGCTGCCGAGCAGGTCGGCCAGGAACTCGGCCTGCCGATCCGCACCCATGTGATCGGGCCACGTCGCGCGGTCGAGGATCACACCGGCGACTGGGCTCGCGCCCGCGAAATCCGGGATGCCGGCTGCCTGGTCGTTCGTCCCGATCATCACGTCGCCTGGCGCGCCGAGACGATCGCCTCCGACCCCGCGGCCGAGTTGCGCCGCGTTTTCCAATCCGTTCTGGCGCGCTGAGGAAGATCGCATGATCGATGAACACGAATACGGCTATTTCACCGAGGCGAATTCGGCCGAAGTCGTCGTGGCGCGCAACAAGAACGCCCAGGACGAGCGGCTGAAGCAGGTGATGGAGGTCATCACCCGCAAGCTGCACGAGGCGGTGAAGGAGATCGAGCCGACCCAGGAGGAATGGTTCGCCGCCATCATGTTCCTCACCCAGACGGGGCAGATCTGCAACGACTGGCGTCAGGAATACATCCTGCTGTCGGACGTGCTCGGCGTCTCGATGCTGGTCGACGCGATCAACAACCGGAAGCCGTCCGGCGCCTCGGAATCGACGGTACTCGGCCCGTTCCATGTCGCCGACGCGCCGGAACTGCCGATGGGCTCCAACATCTGCCTCGACCAGAAGGGCGAGCCGATGTTCGTGCATGGCCGCATCCTCGACACCGAGGGCAGGCCGATCGCGAACGCCAAGATCGACGTCTGGCAGGCCAATGACGAAGGCTTCTACGACGTCCAGCAGCAGGGCATCCAGCCCGAGTTCAACCTGCGCGGCGTGTTCCGCACGGGTCCGGACGGCCGCTACTGGTTCCGCGGCGTGAAGCCGAAATACTACCCGATCCCGGACGATGGCCCTGTCGGCAAGCTGCTCGGCGCGCTGGGGCGTCATCCCAACCGGCCGGCGCATCTCCACTACATCGTCGAGGCCGACGGCTTCGACGCGCTGACCACGCACACCTTCGATCGCGACGATCCGGACATCAACTCGGATGCCGT
>JAFKJZ010000277.1 GCA_017305815.1 Hyphomicrobiales bacterium | reverse complement strand
AGAACCGCGAGCACATGCTCCGCGTCATCCGCAACCATCGCCGCGCGGCGCATGCGGACGCGACGGGCTATGAGGGCCTGTCGGTGCTGCCGGTGCTGATCGACCACGCCTCGCTCAAGGATGCCCCCCTCGGCGAGCATGCGAAGGCCGCCTGGGACAAGGCGCTGGCGCTCGGCGAGCAGCACGGCTACCGCAACGCCCAGGCCACCGTGATCGCGCCGACCGGCACGATCGGCCTGGTCATGGATTGCGACACCACCGGCATCGAGCCCGACTTCGCGCTGGTGAAGTTCAAGAAGCTCGCCGGCGGCGGCTATTTCAAGATCATCAACCGCGCCGTGCCCGAGGCGCTGCGCGCGCTCGGCTATGCCGAGCACCAGATCGCCGAGATCGAGGCCTACGCCGTCGGCCACGCCTCGCTGCGCCAGGCGCCGGGCATCAACCACACGACGCTGAAGGCCAAGGGCTTCACCGACGAGGTGCTGGAGAAGCTGGAAGGCTCGCTCGCCTCCGCCTTCGATATCAAGTTCGTCTTCAACAAGTGGGCGCTCGGCGAGGACTTCCTGAAGTCGATCGGCTTCACCGAGGCGCAGCTGAACGACCCGGCCTTCGAGATCCTGCCGGCGCTCGGCTTCTCCAAGAAGGACATCGAGGCCGCCAACATCCATGTCTGCGGCGCGATGACCCTCGAGGGCGCCCCGCACCTGAAGACCGAGCACTACGCCGTGTTCGATTGCGCCAATCCCTGCGGCAAGCTCGGCAAGCGCTATCTCTCGGTCGAGAGCCACATCCGCATGATGGCGGCGGCGCAGCCCTTCATCTCGGGCGCCATCTCCAAGACCATCAACATGCCGAACGACGCGACCGTGGAGGACGCGAAGCGCGCCTACATGCTGGCGTGGAAGCTGGCGCTCAATGCGGACGCGCTCTATCGCGACGGCTCGAAGCTGTCGCAGCCGCTGAATTCGCAGCTTCTCGCCGATGACGAGGACGAGGCGGAGGACGCGGTCGAGGCGCTGGTCGCCAAGCCCGCCGCCGCGCGCGCCGAGCAGATCGCCGAGCGCATCGTCGAGCGGATCATCGAACGCGAAGTCCGCAAGCGCGAGAAGATGCCGGACCGCCGCACGGGCTACACCCAGAAGGCGAATGTCGGCGGCCACAAAGTCTATATCCACACCGGCGAATACCGCGACGGCCGCCTCGGCGAGATCTTCATCGACATGCACAAGGAAGGCGCCGCCTTCCGCGCGATGATGAACAACTTCGCCATCGCCATCTCGCTCGGCCTGCAATACGGCGTGCCGCTGGAAGAATATGTCGAGGCCTTCGTGTTCACCCGCTTCGAGCCGGCCGGCATGGTCACCGGCAACGAGGCGATCAAGAACGCCACCTCGATCCTCGACTACGTGTTCCGCGAGCTGGCCGTGTCCTATCTCGGCCGCAACGACCTGGCGCATGTCGTCCCCGAGGACAACAACGCGACGACGCTCGGCGGCGGCGACCAGCCGACGGTCAAGCCCGCCCCGGTCAGCCACGGCCTCGTCCGCGGCAAGACCGAGCGCTTCAAGCTGGTCGATCGCGCCGGTGAATCGAAGGGCGCCGCAGCGGCTCCGGCCACGACCGCCTCGACCGTGACGGCGCTGCGCACGACGGGCACCGGCGGCGCGGCCGCCACCGCCTTCAAGCGCGACGTCGCCACCGAGGCGGAGCTTGCTATCGGCAATGTGGAGCCGGTCACGGCAGCCCCCGCCGCCCAGCCGAAGCCGAAGGCGGCCGAGCAAGTCGCGATCGCGCGGATGAAGGGCTACGAGGGCGAAAGCTGCACCGAATGCGGCAACTTCACCATGGTGCGCAACGGCACCTGCCTGAAGTGCGACAC
>JAFKJZ010000174.1 GCA_017305815.1 Hyphomicrobiales bacterium | reverse complement strand
GGACGCTGCCGAGCGGCGGGCGGCCTACCCGCATGCTGGAGCTCAACACCGGCTTCGGCGTCATCTTTGCCGCCGATGTCGGCGAGAGCATCCTGCGGACGACGGTCACCACGCTCGAACCGTCGATCCTGGCGGAATCGACCTACGCCATCGATCTGCGCGGCGGCCCGCCGCCGGTCCTGCAGACGATCGTCGACCAGTTCCAGGCCCTCCTGCAACAGATCGGCCGCCCCGCCGAGGACGTGCTCGGCGTCGGGCTCTGCCTGCCGGCGCCGGTCGATTTCGGAGCCGGCCGCGTCTTCGGCCCGTCGATCATGACCGGCTGGGACGATTTCGACATCCGCTCCTGGCTCGGCTCGCGCCTCGGCGCGCCGGTCGTCGTCGAAAACGACGTGAACCTGATGACGCTGTCGGAATCGCGCCGGTTCTGGCCGGAAGTCGAGCAGCTCCTCTACATCAAGGCCGGCACCGGCATCGGCAGCGGCATCATCGCCGACGGCCGGCTCTACCGCGGCGCCCAGGGCGCCGCCGGCGACATCGGCCACATCCAGCTGAACTCGGACAACCCGCCGCTCTGCCGCTGCGGCAAGCTCGGCTGCGTCGAGGCGCGCGCCGCCGGCTGGGCGTTGGCGCGCGACCTGCGCGAAAAGGGCTATGACGCCCACAATGCGCGCGACATCGTCGCTCTCGTGCAGAAGAGCCTGCCGGAAGCGATCCATTCGGTGCGCGAGGCGGGACGCGTGCTCGGCGAGGTCACCGCCGACGTCGTCAGCGTGCTCAATCCGAGCGTCATCGTCATCGGCGGCACGCTTGCCGGAGCCGACGAATACCTTCTCGCCGGTGTGCGCCAGCTCGTCTCCGAGCGCTCGCTGCCGCTTGCCACGCGTGAGTTGCGCATCGTCCGCGCCAAGTCGGACGGCAGCGCCGGCATCCTCGGCGCCGCCCAGCTCGCCATCGACACCGTGCTGCGCCCCGAGGCGATCGAGCAGGTGATCGTCAGATACGTCCGCTCACTGGCACAGTAGCTCAGACAGGGATTGCGACCCGATGGGGGCGAACGTCGCAGACTTGGATTGCCCAAGGCGCTCCCTCGCCACCGGCGAGGAAGCCAGGTCGATCGCGTCGCGCCGGCAGCAGGGCCGAGCGCGACGCGGATAGCGGTATCGGTTACTCCGGATTGCCCGGCAGGAAGTGGAAGGGCTTGGCCGGCTTGAACTCGGCCGCAACTTCACCCGAGAAGACCTCGCCGTTCTGGATCGTCAGCTTCTTGATCGGCGCGCCCGGCTTCAGGTCGAGCTGGCTCAGCGACACCCAGAAGGTGTTCGGACGCGTGGCGGAGTCGAAGTAATAGATCAGGTTTTTCTGGTCCGAGATCGAACGCCAGATGGTCGAGGAGATGTTCGGCTGGTCCGGCGTGGTGATGCCGAGCGGCACGCTGACGGCGCGCTGCACGCCCATGACGCTGGCGACGGCCTGGAAATCGAACGACTGTCCGGGAACGCTCTTGATGTAGTTGGGATCCGCCTGCTTCGGGATCGCGCCGAGCAGGAAAGAGGCGCGGGCGAAGCGGTCCGCGGCTCGGTTGGTGCCCGGCAGGAAGGTCAGGCCGCCGATTTCTTCCCAGTATTCGTTCAGCGCCAGCTGCTTGTCGTAAGCCGGCGAATTAGTCATCACCTTGTATTGCTTGCCGTGATGGATCCGCAGCTTGCCATCGAGGTATTCGAAGATGGCGGAATCGCCTGTCGAGTCCGAGATGGCGAGATGGAGGGCAGCCGGCGAACCGTTTGGCAGCTCCGGCGCCAGCAGGTTGAACGGCTCGGTGCGCAGATGCTCGACCGCCTCGTCCACGGTCGCGAAATTGTCGAGCACGTACTGGGCCCACAGCGAGATGGAGAGGAACGGACGCCCCTCGACCGGCTTCGGATACTGCGATTCCGCCAGATAGAGGATGTTGGCGACGAGACCCTTCTCGTTCATGCCGTCCGTGGAGCCGGCCTCGTAGCCGGAGGTGATGACGCTACCGTACTTGGCCGTCCACTTCAGCGACTGCGGACCCGATTCGCCATTGCGCTCGATGCCGGCCGGGAACGCCCACAGATTGGAGAACATGTCCTCTCTCCAATCCATGTTGCGGCCCGTCGCGACCATGTTGCCGTCACCGACGAACAGAGTGCGCGTGCAGGCGTCGGCGAGACCGGTCAGGGTCGGAATCAGCATGGCGGCCGACATGGCCAGAGCCGCATATCGAGAGAGACGCTTCTTCATGACAGAAGACTCCTCCTGTGAGTTCAGGGCGAAACGGGAACGGACGACCGGACTTTACCGGATCACGGTGACGGCCTGACTGCGCAAGGGAGAGTGTCGGAGCAGGGGCACGGCAATGGGCGCATCTCTCGGTAGGATCGAACCGCGTCGGAGGACCATCGACCGGCCGTGGGGAACACACGCGAATCGACGCATGTCTGCCTGGGCACAACCAGATCCTCCACCGCCACTTACGGGCTTCGGGCGACGCCCGTCAACATTCGCGGACGGCGGCGGCGCGGCGGCCACGGTCGCATCTCGCGGGTTCCCTTGCGATTTTTCGAGCCAAAGCCGTCGCCCCGTCCTATAGCCAGTGTCGGAAGCCGGCGACCGCCTTTGGCAATGCGACCCGGCAAAACTGCGCGAGATACCGATGTTCGACCTGACACCCACCGTCGACCCTGCCGACAAGCCCGGCTTCTACCGCGACCTCGACCAGCAGCTGGCTTCGCTGTTCGAAGGCGAGCATGACCCGATCGCCAACGCCGCCAACATGTCGGCGCTGCTCTACCTGGCGATGCCGGAGCTGAACTGGGCCGGGTTCTATTTCCTTCCCGAAGGGACGGACGTCCTCGTCGTCGGTCCGTTCCAGGGCAAGCCCGCCTGCGTCCGCATCCCGATCGGCAAGGGCGTCTGCGGCACGGCCGTGGCGAAGCGCGAGACAGTCCTGGTGCCGGACGTGCATGCGTTTCCCGGCCACATCGCCTGCGACGCGGCCTCGCAATCGGAACTGGTGGTGCCGCTGATCCGCGACGGGAAGGTGCTGGGCGTGCTCGATCTCGACAGCCCGCGCGCCGGCCGCTTCGACGCCGACGACCAGGCCGGCGTCGAGCGCCTCGTCGCGCGCTATCTCGCCAGCCTGCTGGGCTGAACCGTCTCGGGGTAACCAGCCGGAAAGCGGCGCCGTCTAGAAACACGGTCTGGACAGCGCCGCGCCGACGATCGGGGCAGGCCCGGGGGACGGGGAAAGACGCATGACGGCAGGGCAGACGACGGGAATCGCGATCATCGGCTGCGGCTATGTCGCCGATTCCTACCGGCAATGCCTGTCGCTGCATGACGGCACGCTGCGCCTGACCGGCGCCTATGACCGCGATGCACAGCGCCTTGCCGCCTACAAGGCGACTTGGGGCGACCATGCCTATGCCTCGCTCGACGCGGTGCTGGCCGACCCTGCCTGCTCGATCGTGCTGAACCTGACCGACCCGGAGAGCCACGCCGCCGTCACCGAGGCGGCGATTGCCGCCGGCAAGCACGTCTATTCGGAAAAGCCGCTGGCGATGACCGCGACCGAGGCATCGGCGCTGCGCGACCGCGCGCGGGCGGCCGGCGTCCGGCTCGCCTCCGCGCCCTGCAACCTGCTCGGCGAAAGCCTGCAGACGGCCTGGGCGGCGGTCCGCGCCGGGGCGATCGGCAAGGTGCTGCTCGCCTATGCCGAGCTCGACGACGGCATGATCCATCGCACCCATTATGGCGACTGGCTGAGCCGCAGCGGCAAGCCCTGGCCGGGTCGCGGCGAATTCGAGACCGGCTGCACCTATGAGCATGCCGGCTACGCGTTGACGATCTTCGGCGCCATGTTCGGCGCGGCGACGCGCGTGACTTCCTTCGCGGCGCTGCTGGTGCCCGACAAGCAGACCACGCCGCCGCTCGCCCATCCGGCGCCCGACTTCTCCGTCGGCTGCATCGAATATGAAAACGGCGTCGTCGCGCGGCTTACCAATTCGATCGTCGCGCCCTATGACCACCGCATGCGGATCATCGGCGAGACGGGCACGCTGGAGATCAGGGAGCCGTGGGACTATGCCTCGCCGGTGATCCTGCGCCGGCCCGGCGAAGGCCGGATCGCGCGACTGATCGAGAGGCGTCTCGGCGGCGGCCTCGGCAAGCGCCTGCCGATGGCGCGCAAGGTTCCGTTCAAGGGCGGTCGCGGCAAGCCGACCATGGATTTCCTGCGCGGGCCGGCGGAGATGGCGGCGGCGATCCGCGACGGCCGTCCGTCACGGCTCGACGAGGACTTCGCCGTGCACATCACCGAGGTGACCGAGATGCTGCAATATCCCGAGCGCTTCGACCGCCCTGCCCGCGTGCAATCGCGCTTCGCGCCGATCGAGCCGATGGAGTGGGCCCGATGACCGGTCTCGCCGCCGAAGCCAATCTGATCACCTGCTCGTTCCGTGGCGATCTCGACGTCTGCCGGATGCTGTGCGAGAGCATCGACCGCTTCGTGCCGGCCTCGATCCCGCACAGCCTCTACGTGCCGCGCGCCGACCTGCCCCTTTTCGTCGACCTGGCCTCGGATCGCCGCACCGTCGCGGCGCAGGAAGACCTGCTGCCGCGCTGGTTCCGCAAGCTGCCGCTTCCCGGACCGGAATGGCGGCGGCGGCTGCGCCTCCCCCGCCGCAACATGTATGTGACGCCCTACAGCCCGCTGGTGCGCGGCTGGATCGCGCAGCAGATCATGAAGATCGCCGCGACCGCCAATGCCTCGGCCGAGATCGTCGCCCATATCGACAGCGACAACGTCTTCATCCGGCCGCTGAAGCTCGAGCACCTCGCCCGCGACGGCAGGGTGCGGATCTATCGCAATCCGGACATGGTCGATCTCGAAACGCATCGCGTCTGGCAGGAAACGGCGGGAAAGCTGCTCGGCCTGCCCGGCAGCCGCTATTATGGCGCCGAATACATCAACCCCTTCGTCGTCTGGCGGCGCTCCGTCATCCGCGGCATGATCGAGCGGATCGAACAGATCGCCGGGCGCGACTGGCGCATCGTCCTCGCCCGCACGCCGCATTTCGCCGAATATGTCCTTTACGGCGTCTACGCCGACAAGGTGCTCGGCCTCGACGCGGCCGGGTTGATGCCGGAATCCTTCACGCTCTGCCATTCGCGCTGGGGCGACGAATTCGCCGGCGCCGAGGACGAGGAATCCTTCATCCGCTCGCTGCGGCCCGAGCACGTCACCTGCCTGATCCAGTCGACCATCGACACGTCGATGACCAAGCGACAGGCGATCTTCGACCAGGTCGCCGCGCTGGCCGCCGAGCAGGATCAGGAAGCCGTCGACCGCTTGCCTGCATCGGTCTCGCGGTAGACGGGATAGAGGCTGCCGAGCGACAGCTTGCCGAGCACGCCGGCCCAGCGATAGCGAAAATCGGCCGTTGCCGCCGGCCCCTTTCGGCGAAGGAACGGATAGCGCAGCGCCAGCAGGCCGAGTTGCACCAGCGCCTTCGCCCGCAGCCACCAGCGGGTTAGGCTCGGAGTCGCACTGTTGCCGGCAACGGCCTCGGCATAGACCTGCCCGCCGGCGAAGAAGCGGCGGCGGAGATAGCCGGGATCGCAGCGCGAGGCCGGCACGAATTCCGACACCCGCGCCGCCGGCAGCCAGCCGAAGCGGCGCCCGCGCGCCTGCAGCCGGCAGAAGAGATCGAGATCCTCGCCGCCGGCATGGCCGAAGCGCGGATTGAATGGCTCGGCATCGGAAAGCGTCGTGGCGCGGCGGAAGATCGAGTTGCAGGTCGCGACCGTGATGACGCGCTCGCTGCGCCTGCCAAGCGCCACGACATCCTGGCCGGACGGCGCCTCGATCTGGCGCGAGAACAGCGTGTGGATCGCGGGGGTGACGCGTTCAGGCGCCTCGAACAGCGGATCGACGCCGCCGAAGAACACGTCGTGCGGATGCTGCCGCAGCCCGGCGACAACTCCCTCCAGCCAGCCCGGCGCCAGTTCCTCGTCGTCATCGATGAAGGCGATGACCGGCGAGGTGGTGGCACGGATGCCGGCATTGCGCGCGACCGAGATGTTGGCGGGATGGGCCTCGACATAGCGGACCTCGAACGGGCTCGCCGCATCGGCCGCCGCCACCACCGACTCCGCCGATCCGTCATCGCTGTTGTCGGCGACCACGACGGTGAGCGTGGTCCCGGCCGGCACGGCCTGCGCACGGATGCTCGCCAGGGCCTTGCCGAGAAGCTCCTCGCGCCGATAGGTGCAGATGATGATCGAGAGATCGATCGCCTCCGCCTCGCTCGTCCTCGTCCTCGTCCCGTCCAAACCCGTCGCCCCTGCCCGTTTGCGCCCGACTCTTTGTGGGGTCGCGTTTTCTTCACGCGAACCGGTATCCACTTCGCTTGAAACCGCTCTAGTCCAACCCGCTAGGCGCGGCCACTGCGGACTGCGAAATCGCGGCCGCGCGACAGTACGAACAGGCAGAGCACGGCGATGTTCGAGAACACCGAACCGCGCATGAACAGCGTCGCCTCGGTCAGGTTGTGCAGCAGATAGAGCAGCAGCAGCATCGTCAGGAAGCCGATGGCGGCGCGGGAGGATCGTGACAACGGGCCGGCGATCGCCTGCGCCATGCCCGACACCACACCCGCCGCCACGATCAGCGCGGCGGCGATCGTCGCCGGCAGGCCGACATGCAGCCAAAGCTCCAGATAGCCGTTATGCGCCTGGTTGATCGTGCCGATCTCGACGTCACCGAGCCAGGTGCCGGGCTCCAGCCGCTGCAGCGGATCTGCGGCGAGGCCGACATCCCAGAACGCGCCATAGCCATGGCCGAGCCAGAAGCGCTCCTGCGCCGAGCGCAGCGCGAAGGCCCAGAGTTCGTCGCGGCCGGTGAAGGAGGCGTCGCCCAATGTCGCGGTCAGCAGCGCGTCGACATCGAAGTCATAGACGGCGAACAGGCCGAGCAGCGCGGTGACTGCAAGGAACCCCAGCGCAATCATCAGCAGCACGAAGCGCGCGCCGAGCCACTCGGCGCAGGCGAACACGGCGATCGCCATCACCGCGACGCCGGTGAGGCCGATCGACGTCTTGGACTTCGTGATAACGAGGAAAAGCAGCGCCGGCAGCAGCATCAGGAGGCCGAGACCGACGGAGCGGGAACGGGTCACGCCCAGCATCCAGGTCACGCCGCAGATGACGGTGATCATCGCCACCAGGCCGGCGACGTTCTTCTGCGTGTAGAGGCCGCGCACGCCGATATCGGTGATCGCGACGCCGGGCCAGAGCGCCGTGCCAATCAGGTTGAGCAGCATGACGCCGGTCAGGCCGACGAACCACCAGCTGTGAAAACGGCGAAGATCCTGGAGGCTCGCCGCAATCCCGGCCGCGATCGTGGTCAGGAAAACGAGCAGCAGCGCCCGCCGCAAAGTCAGCCCCGGATAGTCCGACCACAGCATGCTGGCGAAGCAGAAGCCGGTGAACGCGACCAGCGGCAGGTTGCGGACGAACAGCGATAACGTCGCCCGGTGATGCACGACGAGGGTGACGAGCGCGAGCAGGAAGAGGCCGAAGACGGCGAGGCGATCAAGCGGGCTGCCCTCGACTCGCTCGGCCACGGAGGCGTCCGCGAAGGGGCGCGTGCCGACGAAGGTGTAGAGCATGAAGCCCGCCAGCAACACGCCATGCAGCCAGCCGGCGATTGAGACGGCGACGACGCCCACATCCGTCGATGCGGGCCGGCCGACCGGCATCGGAGCATCGCTCATGCGCATATTTCCCGGCTGCGAAGTTCGGTCGCGGGCACGCATCCTATCCCTGCCGCGCCGCCCCGACGGACGGTGCGGCAAGTTGGAATGCCGTGACCATCCGCTTGCCTTGCTATCATAGTTTCGTAGGATCAGTGACCAACAGTAAAGATCGTCCTACGGCATGCGTTCCCGCCTGCCGGACGTCTTTTTCATCCAGCGCGAGAAAGTTTCCGGGTGGGCAGCGTTTCCATCGTCATTCCCACCTTGAACCGGCCGAAGGCGCTGCAGCGCGCCGTCGCCAGCGCACTCGCGCAGACGGACCTCGCCGATCTCGATATCGAGATTCTGGTGGTCGACAATTCCGCCGACGGCAATGCCGGCGCCCTGGTCGAAACGATCGCGCCCGGCGCCAACTGGCCGGTGCGCTATATTTCCATGCCCGTGCCCGGCGTCGCCAATGCACGCAATGCCGGGGTCACCGCCGCGCAGGGGCGCTGGGTCGCCTTCCTCGACGATGACGAACAAGCATCCGAGACCTGGCTGAGCCGGCACGTCGAGACGGCGCGTCGCAGCGGCGCCAGCGCCGTGTTCGGTCCGGTCACGGCGAAGGCCGAGGGTGGCCGCAAGATCGGCCCGCTCGCGCCCTATTTCTCGCGCCAGTTCGATCGAACGGATGGCGAGGACGTCACCGATCTCGCTCCCTATCTCGGCACCAACAATTCGATGTTCGATCGCGAGAGCTGCCTGCAGGGCGATGGCGGCCCGTTCGACACCAGTCTGAACGAGACCGGCGGCGAGGACACGCTGCTGCTGAAGCGCCTCGTCGACGAGGGCAAGCGCTTTGCCTGGTCGGAGAAGGCTGATGTCACGGAGTGGGTGCCGGAACGCCGGCTGAACTGGGCCTATGTCCGCAAGCGCAAGTTCCTGAGCGGCCAGATCCGCGTGTTGACGCATCACAAGGCGCAGCCGGCCGAATGGAGCCGCATCGCCTTCTGGATGTGCGCCGGCATGGCGCAGATCGTCCTGCACGGCATCGCCGCGGTCGTCACAGCGCCGTTCGACAAGGTTCGGTCTGAAAAGGCACGGGTCAAGGTGCGCGGCGGTCTCGGCAAGGTGCTGTGGATGCAGCGCTTCCGCCCTGCCCTCTACGGATCGGGCCTGGTCTCGTGAGCGCTCGCCGTCGGGCGGGGCCGACGCGGCGCTCCGTGCTCGCCGGCAGCCTCGCGGCGGGGTTCATCGGTGCTTTGCCGGCACGAGCCCAGTCCGGCGGTCGCTGGATGGTGCGGATCGCCGATGGCGGGACGGGCACGCCGATCAGCCCGTTGATCTACGGCTCCAACGAAATCGGCACCATGGATGGCGGTGAGCCCTCCGCCCAGCTCGACCGGGCCGCCGGCGTCACCGCGCGCCGGCTCGGCGGCAATCTCATGACGACCTATAACTGGGTCAACAACGCGGCGAATTCCGGCAAGGACTACCATCAGGCCAACGGCCCGTTCCTGCTCGACGCGCTTGGCATCGACCGGCCGCAATGGGGCAAGCCGGCCCGGCTGATCGAGACGATGCACGAGACCTCGCTCGCTATGGGCGCGAAGAGCCTCGTCACCGTGCCGCTCGCCGGCTATGTCGCCGCCGATTTCGACGGTCCCGTACCGCCGGAGGCGAGCGCCCCATCGCCCCGTTTCGTGCCGACGCGCTGGGACCCCGGCGCCAAGGCCGGCGATCCCGTCGTGCCCGCCGTCGCCGACATCCCGCAGCTCCTCGCCCGCTTGGTGGCGCGCTATGGTGGCGCCGACAGCGAGCGCGGCATCCATGCCTATGCGCTCGACAACGAACCCGGCCTCTGGGCGGAGACGCATCCGCGCGTCGTCACCGCCAAGCCGACCATCCGCGCCTTTCTCGAGCGCTCGCTGGCGGCGGCGCGCGCGATCAAGCGGGCCGACCCGGCGGCCCGCGTGTTCGGCCCCGTCAGCTGGGGCGCGTCCGAGATGGTCTCGTTCCAGGACGCGCCCGACTGGAACGACTACCGCCAGTATGGCAGCTTCCTCGCCGCCTATCTCGATGCCTTCCGCACGGCGTCCGAACAGGACGGTATCCGCCTGCTCGATGCGCTCGACGTCCACTGGTATCCCTACAGCAACCGCGGCGACCTGTTCCGCAGCGAGGACCCGGCGCTCGCCGCGGCGCTGCTGCAGGCGCCGCGCTCGCTGACGGAGGCGGGCTTCCGCGAGGATAGCTGGGTGGTGCGGGCGCTGGCCGATGGCGGCGGCGATCGCGAAGTCGGCCTGCCGCTGCTGCCGAGCCTCCGGCGCATCGCCGATCACGTCTTTCCCGGCACCGATCTTGCCGTGACCGAGTTCAACTATGGCGGCGCCGGACAAATCGCCTCCGGGTTGGCGCTCGCCGACGTGCTCGGCCGCTTCGGCCAGCAGGGCGTCTCGTTCGCCACGCATTGGGGCAGCCTCGACGGGACGCTCGGCGACGCCTATCGGCTGTTCCGGACGACGGATGCGACCGGCCGGCGCTTTGGCGACCGATCGCACGGCCTGACCGTCGAAGGCACGCCGGATGTCGTCGCCTACGCCTCGACCTTCGAGACCGGCCAGCCGGGGCTGCAGCTGATCGTCATCAACAAGTCGGAGGCCATGGCCACGGTGGATCTGCGATTCGAAGCGCGGGAAGAGCCGGATTGCCTGTCTGTCCTCGGCTTCGATGCGGCCAACCCTGGCACAACGGCCTTGACCGAAATCCCGATCCACGTCGACGGCGGCTTGCAGGTGCTCCTGCCGGCCCGATCGGCGCGTCGCTACAGCTTCGCCTGAGGAAACACCGTCCGCGCCAGGCCCTCGTCGAGACCGATGCGGGACGCAAGGCCGAGATCCGTCGCAGCCCGCGTGCTGTAGACGGCGTCGCGACCGAAAATCGCCATCTCGGCGCGGGTCGGCGCCAAGGCCGCCCGCTTCGATCCCGCCAGCCCGACGCGGCGGCCGATCTTCGCCGCCACCGCCATGAACTGCCGCAGCCCCAGCCGCATGCCGCCGAGCAACGGCAACTTGGGCGCGCCGATCCGCTGCGCCAAGGCTTCGAAATAGTCGTTCCAGGACGGGGTTTCCGGGCCGACGACGTTCAGCACCAAGATGGACGACCAGCCGATGGCGGCGCCGGCCAGCAGCGCGTGCCCGACCTCGGCCACCAGCGCACCGATATCGTCGACATGCACGAGCGGCGCCGGACCATCGCCGGCGCGGCCGAAATTGCCCCAGGCGCCGGCGACGATCCGCTCCGCCAGCTTGTCGGTCCAGAAGCGGCTGCCGGTGCCGTAGACGATGCCGGGCCGCAGGATCAGCACGCGCCGCCGCGGATGGCCGGGATCACGCGCCCAGGCGGCCACCAGCGCCTCGCATTCGATCTTCGCGCGGGCATAGGCGCCGAGCGAACCGGTCGCCGACATGGATTCATCGATCACGCCGGTGCGGTCGCCATAGACAGCGATCGAGCTGAAATAGACGAGCGCCGGCACGTTCGCCTCAGTCATCGCCTGAAGCAGCGTCCGGCATTGCGCCACCATCGCCGCCTCGTCGCCATAGGCGGCGTGCACCACGAGTTCGACATCCGCCACGGCGCCGCGCGTCTGCGCGAGATCGTCAAGATCGCAGGGCGTCGGCACGATGCCTTCCGGCGAGACCGCGCTGGAGGGCGACCGCCGGGTGCCGGCGCGGACGGTGTAGCCGCCCGCCGCCATATGGGCCGTGACCGCCGCCCCGATGAAGCCCGTCGCCCCGGTCACGAGGGCGGAACGGCGCGTATCGGGGAAGACGGTCATCGGATCAGGACTCCACGCTGGGGGCGATGCGGGCGGATGGCCGGACGATCGCCAGCAGGTTCCGGAATGCCGGACGGGCGAAGACGGCCA
>JAFKJZ010000173.1:20405-24291 GCA_017305815.1 Hyphomicrobiales bacterium | reverse complement strand
CATGCTTTTCCGGCAGTTCATCGAGGAAGCGCGACGGCACGTTGGATTGCCAGAGGCCGTGGATGCGGCGGTTCGAGGAGAACCAGATCATGGCGCGCTGCTTGGCGCGGGTGATGCCGACATAGGCGAGGCGGCGCTCCTCCTCCAGTCCGGCGCGGCCGCTCTCGTCGAGCGAGCGCTGGTGCGGAAACAGGCCTTCCTCCCAGCCGGGCAGGAACACCGTCTCGAATTCCAGCCCCTTGGCGGAATGCAGCGTCATGATCGACACCGCGTCCTGGTTCTCGGTGTTGTCCGTGTCCATGACGAGAGCGATGTGCTCGAGGAAGCCGCCGAGCGATTCGAACGCCTCCATCGAGCGGACCAGTTCCTTCAGGTTTTCGAGCCGGCCCGGAGCGTCGGCCGAGCGGTCCTGCTGCCACATGTCGGTGTAGCCGCTTTCCTCTAGGATCATCTCGGCCAGTTCGCCGTGCTTCATGTCGTCGAGGCGCGAGCGCCAGCGGCCGAAGGAGGCGAGCAGATCGCGCAGCGCCGAGCGCGTCTTGGTCGACTTGATCTCTTCGGTCTGGATCAGTTCGTCGGTCGCCTCGATGATCGGGATGTCGCGGGCGCGCGCATGGTCGTGCAGCAGGCGGACGGTGGTCTCGCCGATGCCGCGCTTCGGCACGTTGACGATGCGCTCGAAGGCGAGGTCGTCGGCCGGCTGCGCGACGACGCGCAGATAGGCGAGCGCATCGCGGATTTCCTGCCGCTCGTAGAAGCGCGGACCACCGATGACGCGATAGTTCAAGCCGATCGAGACAAAGCGCTCTTCGAAAGAGCGCATCTGGAACGAGGCGCGCACGAGGATCGCCATGTCGTTCAGCCTGTGGCCCTTGCGCTGCAGCGCCTCGATCTCCTCGCCGATGGCGCGGGCCTCCTCCTCCGAATCCCAGGCCGAGGCGACGCGGACGCGGGCGGCATTGGGGTCGACGGCGTCGGTGAACAGCGTCTTGCCGAGGCGGCCCTCATTGTGGGTGATCAGGTGCGAGGCGGCGCCGAGGATGTGCGAGGTCGAGCGGTAGTTGCGCTCGAGCTTGATGACGACGGCGCCCGGGAAATCCTTCTCGAAGCGCAGGATGTTGTCGACCTCGGCGCCGCGCCAGCCATAGATCGACTGGTCGTCGTCGCCGACGCAGCAGATGTTCTTGCGGCCCTGCGCCAGCAGGCGCAGCCAGAGATACTGCGCGACGTTGGTGTCCTGATACTCGTCGACCAGCATGTAGTGGAAGCGCTGGTGATAGTCCCTGAGCACGTCGGGGTGCTCGCGGAAGAGGCGCAGGTTTTCCAGAAGCAGGTCGCCGAAATCGCAGGCGTTCAGCGTCTTCAGGCGAGCCTGGTAGGCCTTGTAGAGCTTGACGCCCCGGCCGTCGGCGAAGGAGCCGCCATCGCCCGGCGGCACGTCTTCCGGCGTCAGGCCGCGGTTCTTCCAGCTGTCGATCAGGTTGGCGAGCTGCCGCGCCGGCCAGCGCTTCTCGTCGATGTTCTCGGCCTGGATCACCTGCTTCATCAGCCGGATCTGGTCGTCGGTGTCGAGGATGGTGAAATCGGAGCGCAGGCCGACCAGCTCGGCGTGGCGGCGCAGGATCTTGACGCCGATCGAGTGGAACGTGCCGAGCCAGTTCATGCCCTCGACCGAGGGGCCGATCAGGTCGCCGATGCGGTGGCGCATCTCGCGCGCCGCCTTGTTGGTGAAGGTGACGGCGAGGATCTGGCTCGGATAGGCCTTCTGGGTGGCGAGCAGATGGGCGATCCGCGTCGTCAGAACGCGCGTCTTGCCCGTGCCGGCGCCGGCGAGGACGAGCACCGGCCCTTCCGTCGTCTCGACCGCCATCCGCTGTTCGGGATTGAGGCGGGCGACATAATCGGGCGTGGGGGCGGCAGCCCGGCCGAGCGCGCGCGCAGCAATGCCGCCGGGGCGCGGGGCGGGGGCGGAACTGTCGAAGGGAGCGGTCATCTCAGGGGCGGTCGATTCGAAGAGCTGGACATGAGAACAAATATGGACCGCGGCAGCCGTCCATGCCAGCTTTCCTACAGAAAGGGCGTCTCGCTGTCCAAGTGCGGAGCGTGCCTTTTCGAGGCCTCGGCCGTTTGCGGGCACCGGGTCGGCGCGCTACCTTATCGGCAGCAGAAGAGGAGTGCGGCGCATGCGAGCGGCTGTTTATGAGCGTTTCGGCGTTCCGTCCGAGGTCCTGAATACGGGCGAGCGGCCGACGCCGCAGCCGGGGCCGGGCCAGGTCCGCGTCCGCATGATGCTGTCGCCCATCCACAACCACGATCTCTGGACCATCCGCGGCACCTATGGTCACAAGCCGGCCCTGCCGGCGGTCGGCGGCAGCGAGGCGGTCGGCATTGTCGATGCGCTGGGCCCGGGCGTCATGGAGCCCGCGATCGGCCAGCGCGTGGTGGCGGCAGGTATCGCCGACGCCTGGGCGGATTATTTCCTCGCGCCGGCGGCCGCCTCGGTGCCGTTGCCGGACGGGATCGACGACGACACGGCCTGCCAGCTGATCGCCATGCCGCTGAGCTCGCTGATGCTGCTTGAAGACCTGCAGATCGCCAGCGGCCAGTGCATGATCCAGAACGCCGCGAACGGCGCCGTCGGCAAGATCGTCGCCATGCTCGCCAAGGCGCGCGGCATCCGCGTCATCGGCCTCGTGCGCCGCGATGCCGGCATCGCCGAGCTGGCGGCGCTTGGTATCGGCGATGTCGTCTCGACCGAGGCGCCGGGTTGGGAAGACAGGGTCCGGGCGCTCGCCGGCGGGGCGCCCATCCTGCGCGCGGTCGACAGCGTCGGCGGCGAGGAGGGCGGTAGGCTCGCCAGCCTGCTCGCCGAGGGCGGGCTGCTGATGTCGTTCGGCGCGATGTCGAACAAGCCGCTGGTGATCTCGTCGGGGGACCTCATCTTCCGGCAGGTTTCGGTGAAGGGTTTCTGGGGCGCGCGACGGATGGCGGCGACGGACCGTGGCGAACTGGGGCGTCTGATCGGCGAGCTGGTGCGGCTCGCGGCCTCGGGCGCGCTCCGCCTGACGATCGATGAGCGGTTCGGACTTTCCGATGCCGCTGCTGCGGCGGCGGCCAGCGACCGGCCCGGACGGTCGGGCAAGATCGCCATCGAAGGTTCACTGTGACGAACCAGCTGGTAGGCTATCCGGAGCCCCGCAACGCCACCGTGTGAAACCGTCGAATCCGGCTTACGGCAGGCCGCGTCAACGGCAGGAAGTCTTTGGCGTGGCAGCCTGATTTTGCTAGGTTGCCGGCGACATGGCGAGCAAGCCGTGAAATCGCTTGGGAGGTTCTCGGAATGGTAGTTTCGGCGCTGCGCAACGATGGCGCGCGTGATGAAGTGGCTCTGGGCGCCGCGCTCGATCTTCTGCAGGAGCGTTTCGGTTCGCGCTTCACCCGTGGGCTCGAGATCCGGCGCCAGCACGCCAACACGACGACCTGGCTGCCGAACGAGCCCGCCGACGCCGTGGTTTTCGCGGCTTCCACCGAGGAAGTCTCCGAGATCGTGAAGATCTGCGCCGCGCATCGCGTGCCGATCATTCCGTTCGGCACCGGCACCTCGCTGGAAGGCCATGTCAACGCGCCGAAGGGCGGCGTCTCGATCGACCTGTCGCAGATGAACAAGATCGTCGCGGTGCATGCCGAGGATCTCGACTGCACCGTCGAGGCCGGCGTCACCCGCATCCAGCTCAACAATTTCATCCGCGACCAGGGCCTGTTCTTCCCGATCGATCCCGGCGCCGACGCCAGCCTCGGCGGCATGGCGGCGACACGCGCCTCCGGCACCAACGCCGTTCGCTACGGCACGATGCGCGAGAATGTCGTGCGCCTCACGGCCGTGATG
>JAFKJZ010000173.1:0-20378 GCA_017305815.1 Hyphomicrobiales bacterium | reverse complement strand
ACCGGCAGCCGCGCCAAGAAGAGCTCGGCCGGCTATGACCTGACCCGGCTGCTCGTCGGCTCGGAAGGCACGCTCGGCATCATCACCGAGGTGACGGTTCGCCTGCACGGCCTGCCGGAATCGGTCGCCGCCGGCGTCTGCTCCTTCCCGACCGTCGAGGATGCCTGCAACGCGGCGATCCTGACGATCCAGAGCGGCATCCCGATTGCCCGCATCGAGCTCGGCGACGCCATGATGATCCGCGCCACCAACGAATTCGCGAAGCTCGGCCTGCCCGAGACGCCGCATCTCTTCCTCGAATTCCACGGCTCGCCGGCCTCGGTCGCCGAGCAGGCGGAGCAGTTCGCCGCGATCGCGCAGGAACTTAATGGCGGCGAGTTCGCCTCGGCGACGCGTCCCGAGGATCGCACCAAGCTCTGGCAGGCGCGCCACGATTCCTATTTCGCCGTGAAGGGGCTTCGTCCCGGCGACACCATCCAGAGCGTCTCGACCGATGTCTGCGTGCCGATCTCGCGGCTGGCGGAATGCGTCACCGAGACCAGCGCCGATATCGCGGCCAACGGCCTGATCGGACCGGTCGTCGGCCATGTCGGCGACGGCAATTTCCACACCCAGCTTCTGATCGACGTCACCAATCCGGAAGAGATTGCCAAGGCGGAAGCCGTGATCAGCCGGATGAACGAGCGGGCGATCGCGCTCGACGGCACCTGCACCGGCGAACACGGCGTCGGCCAGGGCAAGCGCAAATATCTCGTCAAGGAGCATGGCCACGGTCTCGACATCATGCGAGTGATCAAGGGGGCGCTGGATCCGCTCGGAATCCTCAATCCGGGCAAGATCCTGCCCGACGCGTGAGCGCGCTCCCGCGCGGGTCGGCAAGGCGGAGGCGAAGCTGAACAGGCTGTATCTGATCATCGGGGGCATCATCATCGCCGTGCTGGTCTCGGCGCTGGTGATCCCCTGGTTCGTGGACTGGAACGCCTTCCGCACGACCTTCGAGCGCGAGGCAGAGAAGATCCTCGGCCAGCCGGTCACCGTCGCGGGGACCGCCGACGCCTCGCTGCTGCCCATGCCCTCGCTGGTATTCACCGATGTCCGCGTCGGCGGAACGCCGGACAAGCCGATGATGACGGTGGACCGCTTCGCGGTCCGGATCGAGCTGATCCCGCTCATCTCGGGTACGTTCAAGGTGGTCGACATGGCGATCACCCGGCCGCATCTGCAGGTCACCGTCGGCGCCGACGGCCTGCCCGACTGGCTGCGCCGCTCGGAAGCGTCGAAGTCGCTCGATCCCGACGCCGTGACGCTGGAAAAGGTCGATATCTCCGACGGCGTGATCGATTATCGCGACGCCCGCACGGGAAGGGCCGTCTCGCTTTCCAACATCAATGCGGCCGTCGATGCGCGCTCGCTGCTCGGGCCCTGGAAGATCGAGGGGGGGCTGGTCGCCGACGGCGTGCCGACGACGTTCCGCGTCGCGACGGGCCGCCGCGACCCGAACAACACCATCCGCGTCAAGCTCGAGGCCAATCCGGCGACCGTGCCGATTGCGCTTTCGGCCGAGGGGCCACTCGGATTCGACGACAAGGGGCTCGGCTGGTCCGGCAATTTCGGCCTGACCCATGTCCAGGACGACGACGGCAAGGCGGGCCGGAAGCCGCCGCCGGGCTGGCGCGCTTCCGGCACGTTCGATCTGCGTCCCGAGCAGCTGCGTTTTCCCGACTTCACCCTGTCGCAGGGGCCGGAGGACCGGCCCTACAGCCTGACCGGCGCCGCCTCGATCGACCTCGGCAAGGCGATGCGCTTCGATGCGGTGCTGAAGGCGCGCCAGCTCGACCTCGATCGTTCGATCGGCAAGGGGCCGAACGAGCCGGCGAGCGTCGAGATCGCCTCGTCGGCCGTCGTGAAGGGCTTGGCGGAGCTGCCCGTGCCGTCGATCCCCGGCCGCATCGGCTTCGACATTCCCGGCATCGTCATCGGTGGTTCGGTGATTCAGAACCTGCGTTTCGACGCTGTCACGGCCGACAATGGCTGGAAGATCGAGGAACTGGGCGCCGATCTGCCGGGGCGCACCCGGCTTGCGGCCGATGGCGTCGTCACTACCGTGCCCAAGGCGACCTTCGACGGCGCCGTGCGGATCGTTTCCGACCAGCCGACGACGTTTGCCGCCTGGTGGCGTGGCGGCAAGATCGCGGCGATGCCGCAGTTGCGCGCCTTCGAGATGAATGGCCAGCTGCATCTCGCGCCCGGCTCAGTCGCGATATCCGGCATGACGGCGCAGATGCAGGATTCCGACCTGAACGGCGGCCTGCGCTGGCAGCAGGCGGCATCCGGCGGCCGCCGTAACCTCTCGGTGGACCTGACCGCCGACCGGCTCGACTACAACCAGTTGGTTGCGCTCACCGAGCTCTTCGCGGGCCGGAGCCTGAGCAACACCGGCGCGCTCGCCGACGACTTCCAGATCAAGGTCGCGACGGACGCGCTCGACATCGACGATATCACGCTGGAAAAGGTCGTCGCCGATGGCAGCCTGTCGAACGGCGTGCTGGTGGCGAAGAAGCTGTCGATCGGTAATGTCGCGGGCGCGGCGATCTCGGCGAGCGGCCGTGTCGCGGACCTGACCGGCGCGCCGAACGGCCAGCTCTCGGTCTCCGTCGACGCCTCCGACCTCACGGGATCCGCTGCGCTGGTCGAGCGGCTGCTGCCCGGCTCGGCCATCGCCGGCTGGTTCAAGACGGCGGCGCCGCTGCTCGGCCCCGCCATTCTCGACACGGTCGTCAATGCACGGGCGCAGGACGGCGTCACCCATGCGAACCTGACCGTGAACGGCACGTCCGGCGGCACCGCCATTGACATGGCGGTCGGGTTTAAGGGCACGCCGGCCGCCTGGCGCGAGGGCGAGCTGAAGGTTTCGGCCGCTGTCGACAGTAACGACGCCGGCCATCTGCTGCGCCAGCTCGGCTATGAGGCGACGCCGCTCGAAAAGCCCGGTCGCGCCCGGATCGCGGTCGAGACCACCGGTGGCGGCGGCTCGCTGGCCGAGGGCGTGAACGGCACGATCAATGGCGAATTCGCGGGTCTCTCCTATTCGACCGAAGGCAGCCTCGGCATCGACGAGGCCGGCGTGCCGAGCTACCAGGGCACGATCACGGCGCGCGGTGCCGATGCAACCCCGGCGCTGACCTTGGTCGGGCTGGCCCTGCCGGGACAGGGCGAGAAGCTGCCGCTCGAGGCGGCGAGCTCGCTCGATATCCGCGACGGCAGCGCCACGCTGTCGTTCCGCGATGCCAGGCTCGGCGACGCCTATGCCGGCGGCATGATCGATTTCGGCCGTGACGCCGGCCGCTGGAGGCTGAAGGGCGACGTCGCCATCGACGAGGCCGACCTGACCTTCGCGCTGGCGTTGGGCCTCGGCCTGCCGCCGGACCTGCTCGCCAACACCGAGAGCGTCTGGTCGAAGACCACGTTCGGCCGCCCGGCGATCGATGGCTTCGACGTAGCCTTCCGCCTCTCCGCCGACCGGCTCGCCATCGGCGACGGCCTCGCCGTCACCAATGCGGCGGTCGAGACCAGCTTCTCCGGCGATCGCACCGAAATCCGCCTGACCAATGGCGATTTCGCCGGTGGCAAGGCGACCGGCTCGCTCTCGATCGCCAATCCGCAGGGCGACGCCACCGTCTCGGGACAGGTCTCGGTCAAGGGCGCGGCGCTGACGGACGTCGTCTGGCAGCGCGACGGGCGCTCGGTCGCCGATGGCAGCTTCGACTTCTCCGGCCAGTTCGAGGGCTCCGGCCGCTCGGCCGCGGGTGTTGTCTCGGCGCTCACGGGCGGGGGCTCCTTCACCATCGGCGAAGGCTCGGCCCGCTTCGTCAATCCGGAGGCGTTCGGCGCGGTCATCCGCGCCGCGAATGCCGGCCGCGAGATCAGCGAGGCGGAGTTGCGCAAGCTGTTCGCAGGTTATCTCGACGCCGGCACGCTGGCATTCGACCGCGTCGAGGGCGCGTTCTCGATCGCCGCAGGGACGCTGCGTGCGCCAAACCTGAACGTCGTCAGCAAGAGCGCGACGATGGCCGGCGGCGCCACCATCGACCTGAACGCCGATACGATCGACAGCCAGTGGACGCTGACCATCGATCCGGGCGAGGACCGCGTCAGCGGCGCCATCCCGCAGGTCGGGCTCGTGTTTTCCGGGCCGCTCGATGCGCCGACGCGGCGGATCGACGTCGCGCCGCTCGCCGGCTTCCTGTCGGTGCGAGCCTTCGAGCGCGAGGTGGAGCGGATCGAGAAGCTCCAGGCGGAGATCCTCGAGAAGGAGAAGCTGAACCGGCTCGTGCGCCTGGCGCGCGAGGACGATCAGCGCCGCGGCGATGCCGCGCGCAAGGCCGAGGAGGCGCGGCAGGCCGCCGAAGCGGCGGCGAAGCTGGCAGCGGAGAAGGCGGCCGCCGAAGCCGCTGCGGCCAGGAAAGCTGCCGATGCCGCTCGCAAGGCGGAGGCGCAGCGCCAGGAGCGGGCGCGCCGCGCGGCGGAGGCCGAAAGGCAGAAGCTCGATTTCACTGACGGGATCGAAACCCTGTTGCGCGAGGTGCCGCCGACGCCACAGACCCGGGCCCTGCCGCCTTTGCCGCAGCCGCCGCTCGATCCCGGCGCGCCGATGCGGCTGACGCCGCCGGAGTCTATTCCGAATTGAGCGGGACGGTCTCTTTCGGCGCCTGCGCTTCCACGCGCGCCTGATACCAGGCGAGCACGGCGAGGCGGATGGCGGAGGAGAGATTGGTCTGGGCCGCACGCTCGCCGTCGATGGCGGCGATCAGTCCGGCAAGGCTCTGGCCGCGCTCGGCGGCGATCCCGCGCAGGGCCTGCCAGAACGGTTCCTCGATCGAGATCGAGGTCTGGTGGCCGGCAATGGAGACCGAGCGTTTCTTCATGCCGGGGTAGGATCTTCCTCGTCGTCGCGGCGATGGCTGTCGACGTGGTGGCGCGCCTTCTCGGCCGAGATGCGGTCGAGCGCCTTCTGGGCGCGGGTGCGGCCGAAGCGGACCCGGTTTTCCTCGGCGACAGCGGCCTTTTCGGCGCGGGCCTTTTCCTTGCGGAAACGGTTCAGGTTGATGATGTCAGCCGTCATGCTCAATCTCCCCGATAGGGCCGTTCGATGCGGTCTTGCTTAGGTGCCGGTCAATGGCGGAGTGGCAGGGGTGGGGTAAAGGGCCTTCGCGGGGCGGGAGGTCCGTGACCATCGAAGCGAAGCCACATCGCCGGGCCGCAGGCTACGGCGCGCCAGACAGAGCCTGGCTGGTTCGTTCGGTTCGGCAGGTGCCGGATCACATGGCGGACATAGAAACTCACGAGGCGCTCCATGAGCAGATCTCCCGCTCATGATGCGCCTCGTTGGTAACGATATCAAGTCGACGGAAGGAGCGACTATTTCGGGCTGATCATGTCCTCGGGACGGACGATCGCATCGAACTCCTCGGTGGTGACGTAGCCGCCGCCGACGGCCTCCTCGCGCAGGGTGGTGCCGTTCTTGTGCGCGGTCTTGGCGATCTTGGCGGCGTTGTCATAGCCAATCTTCGGCGCCAGCGCGGTGACCAGCATCAGCGAGCGCTCGACGCCCGACCGGATGTTGTCGAGGCGCGGCTCGATGCCGACGACGCAGTTGTCGGTGAACGAGACGGCCGCGTCGGCGAGGATCCGCACCGACTGGATGAAGTTGTAGGCCATCACCGGGTTGTAGACGTTGAGCTCGAAATGGCCCTGGCTGCCGGCGAAGGTGAGGGCGGCATTGTTGCCGAACACCTGGACGCAGACCTGGGTCAGCGCCTCGCACTGTGTCGGATTGACCTTGCCCGGCATGATCGACGAGCCCGGCTCGTTCTCGGGCAGCGACAGCTCGCCGAGGCCGGCGCGCGGGCCGGAGCCGAGCAGGCGGATGTCGTTGGCGATCTTGAACAGCGACGCGGCGACCGTGTTGATGGCACCGTGCGAGAACACCATGGCGTCATGGGCGGCGAGCGCCTCGAACTTGTTCGGCGCCGAGGTGAAGGGCAGGCCGGTGATCGACGCGATCGCCGCCGCGACGTCCTCGGCAAAGCCGATCGGCGCGTTCAGGCCGGTGCCGACGGCGGTGCCGCCCTGCGCGAGCTGCATCAGGTCCGGCAGCGTCATCTCGATGCGCCGGATGCCGTTTTCGACCTGCTGGGCGTAGCCGGAGAATTCCTGGCCGAGCGTCAGCGGCGTGGCGTCCTGAGTGTGGGTGCGGCCGATCTTGACGATCGAGGCCCAGTCCTTCGACTTGGCGGCCAGCGCCGCGTGCAGGTGCTTCAACGCCGGCAGCAGGCGGTGGACGATCTCCTCGGCCGCGGCCACGTGCATCGCGGTCGGATAGGTGTCGTTCGACGACTGGCTCATGTTGACGTGGTCGTTCGGATGGACCGGCTTCTTCGAGCCCATCACGCCGCCGAGCATCTCGATCGCGCGGTTCGAGATCACCTCGTTGGCGTTCATGTTCGACTGGGTGCCCGAGCCGGTCTGCCAGACTGCGAGCGGGAAGTGGTCGTCCAGCTTGCCGTCGATGACTTCCTGCGCGGCGGCGACGATCGTCTTGGCGAGTTCCGGATCGAGGCGGCCGAGCTTGGCGTTCACTTCCGCCGCGGCGCGCTTGATGACGCCGAGCGCCCGCACGATCGGCAGCGGCTGCTTCTCGATGCCGATCTTGAAATTGCCCAGCGAACGCTGAGCCTGCGCGCCCCAGTAGCGGTCGGATGCCACCTCGATCGGGCCGAAAGTATCCGTTTCGATGCGGGTCGTCGTCATGTGGTCAGCCTCTATCCGCCGCTGCAGGCGCGGCATCGTTCAGGGAAAGTCGGAGAGGGATTAGCTCTTCTTGCGGAACGCGTCGAGACGCACGACCTCGGCCGCCGGCTTTTCGCTCGGCTCGGCCGGCTCTTCCTCGACACGGTCCGGTGTGTCGAGCACGAGCGGCGACGTGTCGACGTCTTCCATCTCGTGGCTGCCTTCCAGTGCATCCTCTTCCGAAGGCGCCGTCTCGAACTGCAGGCCGAACTGCACCGACGGGTCAACGAAGGACTTCAGCGCCGTGAACGGCACCAGCAGCCGCTCCGGCACGCCCTTGAACGACAGGCCGATCTCGAAGGCGTGCTCGGTGACCGAGAGGTCCCAGTACTGGTGCTGGATGACGATCGTCATCTCTTCGGGGTAGTCGGTCATCAACCGCGTCGAGATGCGGACGCCGGGCGCACGGGTCTCGAAGGTGACATAGAAATGGTGGTCGCCGGGAAGGCCGGTCTTGGCAACCTCGGCCAGCACCTTGCGCACGACGCCCCGAAGCGCGTCCTGGGCCAGAATGTCGTAGCGGATCAGATCTTCAGCCATGAAGGGCGACTACCCAGAATCAATGCGGTCGGGGTCGAGACAGGCACCCGGTGCGGCCAAGCCGCGGACCCGCGCTAAAAACGGCTCCCTGACGAGCCTCGTCGAAGCGAAAACTCGATCTACCGCCCGGATAAGTCAAGGTCGCGAAGCCCTGGTTTTCGCATAAGCGGCCCGGAACCTGCCTTCATGCCGGTGAAAGCGCCGAATTCATGGGCGAGGAAGAGCGCTTGGCATCGGGACGCATCGCTCGGGCGGAGCGAATTGGCGCGGACGGGCCGGCAAGCGGGAGAGGGAAGGAAGTGGAGGCTTCTGTTGCCAGGTGCCTCCGGACCCCGCCTACACAGTGCTACCCGTGAGGACTTTTATTTCGGTACCGGTACCGCTTACGCGGCAACAGCCACCGGAGCATAGTTGTCGTTTGCAACTACAGATTTGGTCCGATAACGGCGGTACCATGCCGAGCGAAAGCACACCCTTTACGCCCTCGTCGATCCTATTTCGCCCCCGCCGAAAACCACCATTTCAAGGGTGGGCTTGGGTGGAGGCGCCGGGTACCGCCCCCGGGTCCGATGGGTTTATTTCGATGACAGTTTATCGCCATAGCCGGCTTGCACCGGCAAAGCTGATATAGGCGATCGAAACGGCCATGACTAGGTGTCGGGACCGCCCTGTCTGCGCAGGGAAGGGGAAACGCACGGGAAACCGCGCGTGAGCGCCCGGTTCGGCGGCGCCGACGTTGCAATCGCGTCACGCCGAAGCGGCAAGATGGGGCATCCGCGCCGAACGCGCTTGACGCGGGCGGCACGGATGCTAGTTATTGTGCCGATCATTACAGAAAAAAGCCACGGCGCCCGGGCGCCAGAACGGCTGCTCACATTCTTTCGGGGATCCAGATTTCGCAACGGCTTTGCCGTCCTGCGCGATTTGGATCGCCCGCATTCATGGTGTCCGTCATGTCTTCATCGCTGCTGCGCTACGCCGTCATTCTCGGCCTGCTGAGCGCCATCGGGCCGTTTGCCATCGACATGTATCTGCCGGCTCTGCCGTCGATCGGGCAGGATCTCGGCGCCTCGACAGGCGCCGTGCAGATGAGTCTGATGGCGTTCTTTCTCTCGGTCGGCTTCGGCCAGTTGATCTATGGCCCCCTCGCCGACATGGTCGGCCGCAAGCCGCCGCTCTATTTCGGCCTGGCGCTGTTCGCGCTCGCCTCGATCGGCTGCGCGATGGCGCCGAATGTCGAGATGCTGGTGGCGTTCCGCTTCGTGCAGGGGCTTGGCGCTTGCGCCGGCATGGTGGTGCCGCGCGCCATCGTGCGCGACCTGCATACCGGCAACGAGGCGGCGAAGCTGATGTCGATGCTGATGCTTGTCTTCAGCGTCTCGCCCATCCTCGCACCGCTCGCCGGCAGCGCCGTGACGGCGTTCGCCTCCTGGCGCGCCATTTTCTGGATCGTCATGGTGGCGGCGATCCTCGGCATTCTGCTGCTGGCGCTGGCGCTGCGGGAGACCCGGCCGGCCGAAGACCGCGTCGAAAGCGGCATCGGCAGCGCGCTCGCCGGCTACTGGCTGCTGCTGCGCGACCGCCATTTCCTCGGCCTCGTCTTCATCGGCGCGTTTGGCATCTCCAGCTTCTTTGCCTATCTGGCGAACTCGTCCTTCGTGCTGATCGACCACTACGGCCTGACGCCGACGCAATACAGCCTGGCCTTCTCGATCAATGCGGTGTCGTTCTTCGGCTTCTCGCAGCTGAACGGCAAGCTTGGGTCGATGTTCGGCCTGGCGCGGGTGATGCGCGTCGCGGTCTCCGGCTTCGCCGCCGCGGTGGTGGTCCTGTTCCTGCTCGTCCTGTCGGGCATCGACGGTCTACCGGTGATCATCGGCATGCTGTTCGTCGCCAACGGCTTCCTGGGCCTGGTCATTCCGGCCTCCGCCGTGCTGGCGCTGGACGAGCATGGCGAGATCGCCGGCACCGCCTCCGCGCTGATGGGCACGCTGCAGATGGCGACCGGCGCCGTCGTCATGGCTGTCGTCGGGCTCTTCCTCGACGGCACGGCGCTGCCGATGATCGCGGGCATCGCGGGCTGCGGCGTCATCGCCTTCACCCTGGCGCAGGTGACGCTCGGCCGCCGTCGCCGCCCGGTCGCCGCCCCGGCGGAATGACCGGCTTTCCTTCGGATCCCGCGCGTCTCAGTGCAAGGTGCTGAAGGCGCGCAGGATCCAGAAGATCTGGAAGGCGAGGCCGAGGACGGCGATCGCAAGATGGAAGCGCTTGTCGGCGACGAACATCGCGACGATGGCGACGCCGGCATAGATGATGTTCCGCGCCGGATAGACGATGCCGAACGAGTGGAAATGGGCGCTGCCCTTGATCGCGGTATCGACCAGATCGACCAGGAAGATCGCGGCGACCAACCCGTAGAACCACTGCCGGCGCGACATGAAATAGTCTTCGTAGCCGGCGTATTCCGCCAGGCTGTCGGGAAACAGGATGGCGCAGAGCACGAAGTAGAGGCTCGAATAGAAGATGATGAAGATATAGAGCTCGAAGGTCCATTCCGAGACCGAGGCGAGATAGAACTCGAACCACCAGAAATGCACCACGCACAGGAAGGCGAAGGCGACCCAGAGGAGATGTGTGACGAAGACCGGGTTGCGGAGCGGATGCTGGGCGAAGCGGCTCAGTCCGCTCAATAGCCGGGAAACGCTGAGGCCGAGGATGATGCCGATGATGACGCGGACATGCAGATAGACGTCCGGGTTGTTGATCGTCTGAGACATGCCACGCTCCTGGAAGCTGAATTCCTGGAAGTCGAAGAATCGCATCTCGTCCCCGGCAGGCTCGAGGCTGCGGAGCGCCATCCGCAGTTGAGCGCAGTCCGCGTTGCCGTGCAAATTCTCCATGCTTCGCCGGCGCAAACTCGATCCGCGACCCCAGCCGTTGTATGGTCGCGACAGTCTCGAATCTCCAGCCGGCTCTATCGCGGACGTTTTCATGCGCCAGTATCTCGACCTCATGCAGCACGTCCTCGACCACGGAGTCCGCAAGGAGGATCGCACGGGGACAGGCACGCTTTCGGTTTTCGGTTACCAGATGCGCTTCAACCTGGCCGACGGCTTCCCGCTGGTCACGACCAAGAAGGCGCATCTCCGCTCGATCATCCATGAGCTGCTCTGGTTCGTCGCCGGCGACACCAACATCCGATACCTGAAGGAAAACGGCGTCTCGATCTGGGACGAATGGGCGGACGAGAATGGCGATCTCGGCCCGGTCTACGGCGCGCAGTGGCGTTCCTGGCCCGCGCCCGACGGCCGCACGATCGACCAGCTCGCCAATGTCATCGAGATGATCCGCAACAAGCCGGATTCGCGCCGGCTGATGGTCTCCGCCTGGAACCCGGCGCAGGTCGACGACATGGCGCTGCCGCCCTGCCACAGCCTCTTTCAGTTCTATGTCGCGGAAGGGCGGCTTTCCTGCCAGCTCTACCAGCGCTCGGCCGACATCTTCCTCGGCGTGCCGTTCAACATCGCCTCCTATGCGCTGCTGACCATGATGGTGGCGCAGGTGACGGGGCTGAAGCCGGGCGATTTCGTCCACACGCTCGGCGACGCGCATCTCTATTCCAACCATCTGGAGCAGGCGCGGCTACAGCTTTCGCGCACGCCGCGGCCGCTGCCGACCATGAAGATCAGCCCGTCGGTGAAGCGGATCGAGGATTTCCGCTTCGAGGATTTCGAGCTCGTCGGCTATGATCCCGCGCCCGCCATCAAGGCGCCGATCGCCGTGTGACCGGGGTTACGTCCTGATGCCGTCGGGCTCGACCGCCGGGGCAGGGGGCTGATAGAGCTGGAATCCCGATCCTTGGCCGGAGTTCCCCGTCATGCGCGCCGCGACCGCCTGCCTCGCCCTTCTGCTTGCCGCCGCATCGGCTGCGCCGGCGAGGGCCAATGATTCAACCGCCGCGCTTTCGACCGGTGGCCTCGTCTATGTCCTGACCGAGGACATCGAGATGCAGTCCGAGGACCTTTTCATCTCGCTGGACGAGGTGCGGGTCCGCTACACCTTCGAGAACCACGCCGACCACGACGTGACGACGCTGGTCGCCTTCCCGATGCCGGACATCCAGGGCAGCATCGATTTCATGGTCTCGATCCCGGTCGAGGATCCGCAGAATTTCCAAGGACAATCTGGTCCAGCTCGGCCTCGCCGCGATCGACGAATATGATAATGACGGCAAGGGGATGGTGAAGCATCTCGCGCCGAACTGGCTGCTGTCGACGGTCTTCTACCGCGAGCAGACCTTTCCGGCCGGCAAGCGCATCGTCGTCGAGCACAGCTACCGGCCGAGCGTCGGCCAATCCGCCGACGTGTCCTTCGTTGCGCCAGAGGCGCAGTCGGAGCCCTGGTTCGAGGTGTACCGCCAGAAGTATTGCATGGACGACGCCTTCCTGAAGTCGGCGCGCGCCGGGCTCACGCCCGATGGCGGCAACAGCCTGTTCGAGAACCGCGTCTCCTATGTGCTGCGCACCGGCAGCAACTGGGCGGGCCCGATCGCCAGGTTCCGCCTCGTCGTCGACAAGGGCTCGCCTAGGAATCTCGTCTCCTTCTGCGCCGAGGGCGTGAAGAAGATCGGCCCGACCCAGTTCGAGGTGGTGAAGACGAATTTCGAACCGCAGCAGGATCTCGACATCATGATCCTGCAGCCGCGCGCCGAAGCGCCCTGAAGCCCCGGAGTCTGCAAATGTCCCTCGTCCTTCGACACGCCCGCCCGGGCGACGCGCCGCTGGTGCTCGACTTCGTCAAGGCGCTCGCCGACTACGAGAAGCTCGCGCATGAGGTCGAGGCCGACGCGGTCGCGATTGATGCGGCGCTGTTCTGCGATGCGCCGAAAGTGTTCTGCGAGATCGCCGAGTGGAACGGCGAGCCGGCCGGCTTCGCACTCTGGTTCTATACGTTCTCGACCTTCAACGGCCGCCACGGCATCTACCTCGAAGATCTGTTCGTGAGGCCGGAGTTCCGTGGCCACGGCATCGGCAAGGCGCTGCTCGCCGATCTGGCGCGGCGCTGCGTCGCGGAAGCGCTCGGGCGCTACGAGTGGTCGGTGCTCGACTGGAACGCGCCGTCGATCGCCTTCTACGAGGCGCAGGGCGCCCGCCGCCTCGTCGAGTGGCAGCGCTGCCGGGTCGAGGGCGACGCGCTCCTTCGCCTCGGATCGACAATTCCCGCTTCGGGCAGGGTTGGCGAAACGGTCACCTGATCCGTATATGCTGGGCCTCAGACCCATGGAGCCCCTCTCTTGAAATCGCTCGAGAACACAATCGAAAAGCTCATCATGTCGGCGCGCTGGCTGCTGGTGATCTTCTATGGCGGCCTCGGCGCCGCGCTTCTCCTCTACGCCGCCTCCTTCGTCGCCAAGTTCTGGAAAGTGGCGCTGAACGTGTTCGTCTATGACGAGGCGGACATGATCCTGGCCATGCTGGGTCTGATCGACGCGGCGCTGGTCGCGAGCCTCGTCGTCATGGTGATGATCTCGTCCTACGAGAACTATGTCAGCCGCTTCGACAATGCCGGCCACGACCTGTCCTGGCTCGGCAAGCTCGATTCCGGCAGCCTGAAGATCAAGGTCGCGTCGTCCATCGTCGCGATCTCGTCGATCCACCTGCTGCAGGTGTTCCTGAACGCCAACCAGTATACGAACGACAAGATCATGTGGTCGACCATCCTCCACATGACCTTCGTCCTCTCGGCGCTGCTGCTGGCGCTGGTCGACCGCATCTCCGCCGGGGGCAAGACGAAGGAAGAGCCGGCCAAGAAGAGGACGGACGTCGGGTCCTCGAAGGGTGCGGCGCTGCCGCAGGCAGAATGACGATGCAGCTCTCGATCATCGCGGCGGTTGCCGAAAACGGGGTCATCGGCAATGACGGCGACATGCCGTGGAAGCTGTCGACCGACCTCAAGCGCTTCAAGGCGATCACGTCGGGCAAGCCGGTGATTATGGGCCGCAAGACCTTCGCCTCGATCGGCCGCCCGCTGCCGAACCGGGTCAACATCGTCGTGACCCGCGACAAGGAATTCGGCGCGCCGGGCGTCGTCAGCGTTGAGACGCTCGACGCCGCCATCGGCGCGGCGGAAGCTGCGGCGGCGGAGCCGGCGGAGGCGATGGTGATCGGCGGCGGCGAGATCTACCGCGCCTTCATGGACCGGGCCGATCGTCTCTACATCACCCATGTCGACGCCGCGCCCTCCGGCGACACACATTTCCCGGCGATCGATCCGGCCGTCTGGGAGCCCGTCTCGACCGAAGAGGTCCCCGCTGGTGCCTCCGATACGGCGGCGACGCGCTTTACCATCTATCAACGACGTCGTGGATAAACGCCGCACCCGCGTTGAAAGCGTGGAGCCGGCACACCACTTCCAGCGACGCTGAGGCCCTGCAGTGGCCGCATATCCGGGGCTTCTCTTGCTTCGATGGGCGGGGGCAGGTACGCCTTGCCTATGGATCGACAACTAAGGAGCGAAGATGCCCTGGAGCAACCAGACGGGCGGCGGATGGAAGGGCGGCGGCAATGGCGGCCCCTGGGGTCAGGGACCGCGCGGCAATGGCCCCAATCCGCCGGATCTCGAGGAACTCCTTCGTCGCAGCCAGGACAAGCTGAAACAGGTTCTGCCCGGCCGTGGCGGCCAGGGCGGCGGCGGTTTCAATCCTGTCCTGTTCATCGCCGTTCTGGCGGTGGTTGTGGCCTTCCTGGGCTATAATTTCTTCACCTTCCGCGTCGAACCGGACGAGCAGGGCGTCGTCCTGCGCTTCGGCCAGTACCAGCGCAGCGCGCCTCCGGGCCTGAACTTCCGCCTGCCTTATCCGATCGAGGCGGTCTACACGCCGCAGGTGACGCGCGTGAACCGCACGACGGTCGGCTCGATCCAGGATGATCGCAACCCGAGTTCCAGCGGACGCGACGTTCCGCAGGAGAGCCTGATGCTCACCGGCGACGAGAACATCGTCGACGTCGACTTCGCCGTCTTCTGGGTCATCAACGACGCCAGCAAGTACCTGTTCAACGTCCAGAATCCGGAAGGCACGGTGAAGGCGACGGCGGAAAGCGCCATGCGCGAGATCATTGGCCGCTCGGACATCCAGCGCGTGCTGACCGAGGAGCGTCTCGGCATCCAGAACGCCGCGCAGCAACTGATGCAGGACAAGCTGAACCAGTATGGCGCCGGCATCCAGATCACCCAGGTGCAGCTCCTGAACGTCGGCCCGCCGTCCGAGGTCATCGACGCGTTCCGCGACGTGCAGGCGGCCGAGCAGGACCAGGACCGCGTGCAGAACGAAGCGCAGACCTACGCCAACCGGGTCATTCCCGGCGCGCGCGGCCAGGCCTCGCAGATCGTCGAAGCCGCCAACGCTTACCGCGACCAGATCGTCGCCGAGGCGAAGGGCCAGGCGGACCGCTTCTCCAAGGTCTATGAGTCCTACAAGGCGGCGCCCGCCGTGACGCGCGAGCGCATCTATCTCGATACGCTTTCCGGCGTCTTTGCCGACATGGACAAGATCATCGTCGACGAAAAGGGAAGTGGCGTGGTGCCGTATATGCCGTTGCCTGCCTTGCAGGGTGCTCCCGCGGCCAAGCAGGGAGGCTCGCAGTGATCAGCAGGATTTTCGGCGGGCTCGGCCTCGTCGTCGTCATCATCGTCGCGATCGTCGCCTATTCCGGCCTCTTCATCGTCGACCAGACCCATCAGGCGCTGGTGCTGCGCTTCGGCAATCCGGTCCGCGTCGCGACTGAGCCGGGCATCTATGCCAAGGTCCCGTTCATCGACAATGTCGTGATGCTGGACAAGCGGCTGCTTGACCTCGACTCGCCGCCGATCGAAGTGATCGCCCGCGACCGCAAGCGCCTCGTGATGGACGCCTTCGGTCGCTACAAGATCATCGATCCGCTGCTGTTCTATCAGGCGGCCGGCTCGATCCCCGTGGCCGAATCGCGGCTGGCGGTGATCCTGAACTCTGCGATCCGCGGTGCGGCGGGCCAGATGGATTTCAGCAACATCGTGCGCGAAGGCCGCGCTCCGCTGATGTCGCAGATCACCGACCAGGTGAACCGCGAGGGCCGGCGCCTCGGCGTCGACGTCGTCGACGTCCGCATCCGCCGCGCCGACCTGCCGCCGGAGAACAGCCAGGCCGTCTACCAGCGCATGCAGACGGAGCGTCAGCGCGAAGCGACCGACATCCGCGCGCAGGGCGAACAGGCCGCCAAGACGATCCGCGCCCAGGCTGACCGCCAGGCGACTGTCATCGTCGCAGAAGCGAACCAGCAGGCCGACGAGATCAAGGGTGACGGCGACGCCGAGCGCAACCGCGTCTTCGCGGCCGCGTTCGAGCAGGATCCTGACTTCTTCTCGTTCTACCGCTCCATGCAGGCCTATCAGGACGGCATGAAGCCGGGCACGACGCGGATGGTGATTTCGCCGACGTCGCCGTTCTTCCGCTACCTGACGGATCCGAGCGGCAACGCCCTGCCGGTTCCCGAGCGGACGACGCCGGGCACCCCGGCCGCCGCGGCGCCGGCCAAGCCCGCGGCTCCGGCCGCTGCGACCCCGGCCGCACCGGCACCTGCCGCGACGCCGTGACCGACCTCGTCACCGCGCTGGGACTCGTCCTCGTCATCGAGGGCGCGTTCTACGCGATGGTGCCGACCGTTGCGAAAATGATGATGCGGCAAGGAATTGCCGCATCAGACACATTGCTGCGGGGCTGCGGCCTCGTTGCGCTGGCGGTCGGCGTCTCCATCGTCTGGCTCGCGCGCAATTGACTCCCGGCGCGAAAGCGCCCTGCGCTAGATGTATCGAAGTCGCCGTCGTGGCATGCTCGACGATGTCGCCAGAGGAGAGATGCAGATGGCCGCGGCCACCAAGAAACCCAACCGCCTGCGCCTTGCCGTCACGCTCGGTGCGTTCCTGACGGCCGCGACGCCGGCGGCGCTCGCGCCGGCCTGGGCCGGGCAGGGGCCCGATTCCGTGGCGGATCTCGCCGCCGGGCTCGTCGATTCCGTCGTCAACATCTCGACCTCGCAGACGGTCGAGGGCGCGCGCGGCATCCCGGCGCCGCAGGCCCCGGAGGGCTCGCCCTTCCAGGAATTCTTCGACGAGTTCTTCAACAAGCAGAAGGACGGCACTACCAACGCGCCGCCGCGCAAGGTGCAGTCGCTCGGCTCCGGTTTCGTCATCGACTCGACGGGCGTCATCATCACCAACAATCACGTCATCGAAGGCGCGGACGAGATCATCGCCAACTTCAATGACGGCACGAAGCTGACCGCGACCTTGGTCGGCCGCGACGAGAAGACGGATATCGCCGTCCTGCAGGTGAAGCCGACGGCCGCGAAGCCGCTCAAGGCGCTGAAGTTCGGCGACAGCGACAAGATGCGCGTCGGCGACTGGGTGATGGCGATCGGCAATCCATTCGGTCTCGGCGGCACGGTCACCACCGGCATCGTCTCGGCCCGCAACCGCGACATCAATTCCGGTCCCTACGACAATTTCCTGCAGACCGACGCCGCCATCAATCGCGGCAATTCGGGCGGGCCGCTGTTCAACCAGAACGGCGAGATCATCGGTATCAACACGGCGATCATCTCGCCCTCGGGCGGCTCGATCGGCATCGGCTTCGCCATTCCCTCCGACGCTGCCATGCATGTCGTCGACCAGATCCGCCGGTATGGCGAAACCCGGCGCGGCTGGCTCGGCGTGCGCATCCAGCAGGTGACGGACGAGATTGCCGAAAGTCTCGGCATGGGCCCGGCGCGCGGCGCGCTGGTGGCCGGCGTCACCGAGAAGGGCCCGGCGGCCGAGGCCGGCATCGAGCCCGGCGACGTCGTCATCTCCTTCGACGGCAAGCCGATCGGCGAGATGCGGGATCTGCCGCGCCTTGTCGCGGACGCCGACATCGACAAGGTCGTCGACGTCGTGGTGATCCGCAAGGGCAAGGAAACGACGCTCAAGGCCAAGGTTGGCCGCCTGACCGAGGAAGTCGCCAAGGCGGACGAGAAGCAGAACCCGACGCCGGCCGAGCCGCCGAAGCCGGTTGTGACCCAGTTGCTCGGCTTGACCCTCTCCGAACTGACGGCGGACCTGCGCAAGCAGTTCTCGGTCGCGTCCGAGGTGAAGGGAGTCGTCGTCACGGAGGTCGAGCCCGGCAGTTCCGCAGCCGAAAAGGGCATCGCCGTCGGAGAGGTCGTTGTCGAGGTGTCGCAGGAGCCGGTCTCGAAGCCGGCCGACATTTCGGCCCGCATCGACGCGCTCAAGAAGGACGGTCGCAAGTCGGCGCTTTTCCTGATCGCCAACACGGCCGGAGAGCTGCGCTTCGTGCCGCTGAAGCTCGACGAATAGCCTCTCCCGCAAGCGGGCGAGGTCTTTTCGGGCAGCGCCTTTCATCGCGATGGCACGTTGCCGCGATCGGGTGCGATGCGCGCCCTCTACCGCTTGCGGGAGAGGGTTGGGTGAGGGTCTTTCCTAACGTCCCTCGAGATCCTCGCGCGAAATCCGGTAGAGCACGTGCGGGCGCAGCGGATGGCCTTCGGCGACGGCCGGATGGTCGAAATCGTCGGCCGGGTCGCGGGTCATGCCGAGGCGCTGCATCAGTGCGGCCGAGCGCAGGTTCGGCTTGGCCGTGAAGGCGACGATCTCCGGGAAATCATGCTCGGCAAAGCCGGCGGCCAGCACCGCCTCTGCCGCCTCGCGGGCATAGCCCTTGCCCCAGAACGGGCGGGCGAGGCGCCAGCCGATCTCGACCGACGGAGCGAAGGGAGCTTCCGGAAACACGTCGAGCAGGCCGGTCAGGCCGACAAAGGCGCCGGTTTCGCGTTCTTCCAGGGCGAAATTGCTGTAGCCGCGCGCGTCCCAGTGCCTCTCGAGGCGGTCGATGAAGGCGTTCGCCTGTTTGGCGTCGAGCGGCGCGGGAAAAAATTCCATCACCAAGGGGTCGGCGCTCATCGCCGCGAACGGCGCGCGGTCCGCGTCCTGCCAGCGGCGAAGGCGGAGGCGCGCCGTTTCGATCGGTTTCATGTCACGAAGTCGCTTCTGCGATAGCCCTGGGCGTAGAGCAGGGCGGTAAGGTCGTTGTGGTCGATCCGGGCGGCCGCCTCGGCGGCAACCTTGGGCTTGGCGTGATAGGCGACGCCGAGGCCGGCGGCGCGGATCATGGCGAGGTCGTTGGCGCCGTCGCCGACGGCCAGCGTCTCGTGCTTCGAGAGCGAGAAGCGGCGGGCGAGGTCCATCAGCGCCGAAAGCTTCGCTTCCTGGCCGAGGATCGGCTCCTCGACCGTGCCGGTCAGCGCGCCGTCCGCATGGTTCAGGATGTTGGCGCGGTTCTCGTCGAAGCCGATCATGGCCGCGACCGGGCCGGTGAACAGGGTGAAGCCGCCGGAGACCAGCGCGGCATAGGCGCCGTTGGCCTTCATCGTGCGGATAAGTTCCGGGCCGCCCGGCATCAGCTTGATGCGCTCGGCGAGCACCGTGTCGATGACGGAGAGCGGCAGGCCCTTCAGCAGGCCGACCCGCTCGCGCAGCGCCGGTTCGAAGGCGATCTCGCCGCGCATGGCGCGCTCGGTGATTTCGGCGACATAGGGCTTAAGCCCCGCCATGTCGGCGAGTTCGTCGATGCACTCCTGGCCGATCATGGTCGAATCCATGTCGGCGATCAGCAGCTTCTTGCGACGGCCGGCGACCGGCTGCGCCACGACATCGACCGGGCGGCCGTCGATCATCTCGAAGAGATCGGCGCGGATCGCCGTGAGGCCGTTCTCGGCCGGGGGAAGCGGCACGTCGCAGGCCTCGCCGTCCGCGAGCCAGTCGGGACGCCCGGCCCCGGGCAGGTCGGCGGCTTCGTCCACAACCTCCGAAAGCGATGCCGCGCGTTCCGGCCGTGCTATGAACGTGGCGACATATTCGAACGGAGCGGTATCGGACGGCATGGGGAACCTGAATTCAGCGAAAATGGGACCTGCCGTCCTGATAGCCGGGCCGACCGCGAGCGGCAAGTCGGCCCTGGCGCTTGAACTGGCGCGACGGCATGGCGGCGTCGTCGTCAACGCCGATTCGATGCAGGTCTATCGCGAGCTGCGCATCCTCTCCGCCCGTCCTGACATGGAGGAGGAGGCGCAGGCGCCGCACCGTCTCTATGGCCATGTCGCGGCGAGCGAGCGCTATTCGGTGGCGCGCTGGCGCGAGGATGCCAAGGAGGCGTTGGAGGCGGCCTGGCGCGACGGCGCGCTGCCGATCGTCGTCGGCGGCACCGGGCTCTATTTCAAAGCGCTGACCGAGGGGCTTTCCTCGATCCCGCCGATCCCGGCCGAATTGCGGGCTGCAATCGAGGCGAGGGCCGACGCGGAGGGCGTGCCGGCCCTGCATGCGGCGCTCGGGCAGCTCGATCCGGAGAGCGCCGAAAGGCTCGCGCCGCTCGATCGCACCCGGGTGACGCGCGCGCTGGAGGTTGTGGAGGCGACGGGCAGGTCGATCGGCGAATGGCAGCGCGAGACCGGATCGCCACCGCTGGTCGAGGAGTCTTCGGTTCGACGCATCGTTCTCGAGCCGGAGCGGGCCATACTCTATGAGCGCATCGGCCGACGCTTCGATCTCATGGTCGAGCGCGGCGGCATGGCGGAGGCCGAAGCCCTGCTGGCGCTGAACCTCAATCCGGCGCTGCCGGCGATGAAGGCGATCGGCATTCGCGAGTTCGGCGCGCATCTCGCCGGCGAGCTGTCGCTCGACGAGGCGATCGAGCGGGCCAAGATGGAGACGCGCCGCTATGCCAAGCGGCAGGGCACCTGGTTCCGCAACCAGATGGCGGATTGGGAGCGCCACGCGCCGGGCGCGGCGCCCCCGGAGATCAGCTGGCGATCTGCATAACAACGCGGCCGTCGATCTTGCCGGCGCGCATCTCGTCGAAGATGGCGTTGATGTTGTCGAGCTTGTCCCAACTGTAGTGCGGGCTG
>JAFKJZ010000276.1 GCA_017305815.1 Hyphomicrobiales bacterium | reverse complement strand
TCGTCCGCTTCGCCAATGGCGCCACCGGCTCGCTTTCCGGCTCGTCCACCGTGCCGAAGCATCGCGGCTTCCAGATCGACCTGCGCATCTTCGGCTCGGAAGGCATGCTGCTGCTCGACATCGAGCGCGAGCGGCTGGAAGTGAGCCGCCGCGACGGCACGGACGAGATCGTGCCGATCGCCGCCGGCGCCGGCGCCTATAGCTGCATCGAGCCGGTCACCCTGCTGGTCGATATCTGCCGCGGCCTGCATCCGCGCAACGAGTCGCCGGGCGTCGTCGGCATGCGCGCGGTCGAAGTGCTCGACGCGCTCTACCGCTCGGCCGAGAGCGGCCGCGTCGAGAAGGTCTGACGCGGATGAAGCTCTCGCTCACCACCTGGTCGCTGCGCGGCCTGACGCTGGACGAGGCGGCCGGGCTCTCGCGCGTGCTCGGAATCGGCGCGCTCGACCTCGGCTATTTCTACAAGCCCGGCCTCGACAGGGAAGCACTGATCGCCGATCCCGACGGCATGGCCGAGCGCGTGCTGAAGCTCGGCGTCGCGCTGCCCAATCTCTACCACCTGTTCGGCGGCTCGCTGTCGGACCGGAACCTGGCCGATCCCCGCTATCGCACGCAGAACGAGGCGGATTTCCGCCAGGTCGTCCGCTTCGCCAGGCGCGCCGGCCTCGGCAGCGTCTTCGTGCTGCCCGGCGTGGTCAATCCCGGCCAGGACCGGGCCGCGGCACTCGTGGAATCGGCGGAGAGCCTGCGCCGGCTTGTGGCGATCGCAGCGCCGGAAGGCATCCAGCTCACCATCGAGCCGCATGTCCATTCCTATCTCGAAAGCCCGACGCTGGTGCTCGACCTGCTCGATCGCGTGCCCGGGCTGAAGCTCGTGCTCGACTACGCGCATTTCGTCTGCCTCGGCTACCGGCAGGAAGAGATCGACGTGCTGGCGCCGCATGCCGCGCACGTGCATCTGCGCCAGGCGCGCATGGGCGTGCTGCAATGCAAGCTGTCGCTCGGCACGCTCAATTTCCCGGCGATGCTGGGAACGCTCAGGGCGGCCGGCTACGACGGCTATCTGGCGATCGAATATGTGCATCAGGACTACATGGACGGGCTGCACGACGACGTGCTGACCGAAACCATCGACATGCGCGACTGCGTGAGGGAGTGGCTGGCGTGACGGAAAAAGGGATTGCGCTCGTGACGGGCGGCGCGGGCGGCATCGGCGCGGAGATCGTGCGCCGGCTGGCTGGGGACGGCTACCACGTCGTCGCCGCCGATCACAACGAGGCGCTGGCGGCCGAGGTCGCTAGTGGTGTCGGCGGCAGCGCGGTCGGCATCGACATCACTGACGCGAACTCGGTCGACCAGGCATTCGAGACGGTCCTCGACCAGCATGGCCGCCTCGACATCCTCGTCAACGCCGCCGGCATCCACCTGCAGAAGCTCGTCGTCGACACGACGCCGGAGGAAGGCGTGACGGAAAAAGGGATTGCGCTCGTGACGGGCGGCGCGGGCGATGATGCGGGCCGAGCGCGGCCGCATCGTCAACATCATCACCCGGCTCAACTTCGGCAATCCCTATTCCAGCGCCTACATCTCGTCGAAGAACGCGCTCTGGGGCCTGACCCAGTGCCTCGCCGTCGAGCTCGCCTCCTACGGCATCACCGTCAACGGCGTCGCGCCCGGCCATGTCGGCCCCGGCACCGGGATGGAGAAACAGTTCCGCGAGAAGGCCGACAAGCTCGGCCTCTCCTGGGAGGCGTTCGAGGCGCAGGTCTTGAAGACGATCCCCGTCGGCCGCTGGTGCCGGCCGGCCGACGTCGCCGCCGCCGTCTCCTATGTCGTCTCGCCGGAAGCCTCGTTCGTCACCGGCGAACTGATCAACGTCACCGGCGGCTTCGTCGGCTACGGCATCGCGCCGCCGAAGGAAGCCCGCTTCGGAAGGGACGCCGACTGATGAGCAAGGATCTGCGCAATGGTGGTCTCGACCGCCTGTCGGTCGACGACATCCTGAAGCCCGGTTTCTCGACCCCCTGGGACGCGCCGATGGTGCCGCCCTATCCGTTCACCTTCCGCAATGTCGACGTGCTGACGCTGGTCTGGCGCACGACGGAGGCGGCCGTCGCCCGGCTGCTGCCGCCGCCGCTGGAGCCGACCAGCGACATCGTCATGGCGCATATCTACAAGATGAACGACACGGAGTGGCTCGGCCCCTATGGCGAGAGCAACGTCTCGCTTGGCTGCCGCCTGCCGGGCGTCGCCGAAGGGTCCTACTCGCCCTATCTGTTCCTCTCCTCCGACGCGGGCGTCGTGCATGGCCGCGAGTTGCACGGCCAGCCGAAGAAATATGGCGAGCCGAAACTGGAGCTGCGCGGCGATCTCGTCGTCGGCACGGTGGCGCGGAACGGCATCGACGTTCTGACCGGGACGCTGCCCTACAAGCAGCGCACCGACACGCTCGCCAGCCTCAACAAGCATTTCGACTTCGCCGAGAACATCAATCTGAAGGTGATCGACCACATCGACCAGCGCCCGGCCATCCGGCAGCTGACGGCGCGGCGGCTCGCCAATGTCGTCGTGCATGAATGCTGGGGCGGTCCCTGCACCGTCGAGCTGCGGCCCAACGCGCAGGCGCCGATCCACCGCCTGCCGGTGGTCGACATGCTGGACGGGCTGCACTGGAAGGCCGATTTCACGCTGGTGCCCGGCCGCATCGTTCACGACTATCTCGCCTGAGAGGAAATCATGGGGCACTACGCCTGGGTTCTGGAAGTCCGTCCGGGATGCGAAGAGGAATACAAGAAGGCGCATGACGAGATCTGGCCGGAGATGCTGGAGACGCTGAAGGCGGCCGGCATCCGCAACTATTCGATCTTCCGGCTCGGCCTGAAGCTGATCGGCTATTTCGAGACCGATGACCTGCAGAAGACGATCGCCTATCTCAAGGATGATCCGGTCAACAAGCGCTGGGGCGAGGCGATGGCGCCGATCATGAAGCTCGAGGGCGACCCGCGCACCGGCTTTGCCTATATGCTTCCCCTGCAATGGCACATGGATTGATCGGACCCACCATGCTCGACGGAGAAATCGCCCTCGTCACCGGCGCCAAGGGCGGCATCGGGGCGGCCGCCGCCAAGGCGCTCGCCGAAGCTGGCGCCCGCGTCATCGTCACGGCGCGGCGGCTTGCCGACGCCGAGGCGGTCGCAGGGCAATGCGCAGAGGGCCGAGCGCTCGGCCTCGCCTGCCGACCGCCCGCGTCGGCGCGCCGACGCTCCTCGTCAACAATGCCGGCACGGTGCAGCCGATCGGCCTGCTGCACGAGACCGACGCCGACGCCTGGGCCGCCAACATCAACGCGACGCTGATCGGCGCGGCGGCGATGGCGCGGGCGGTCCTGCCCGCCATGCTCGACCGGGGCGGCGGCGCCATCGTCAACCTGTCCTCCGGTGCGGCGCACCGCGCGATGGAGGGCTGGAGCGCCTATTGCGCCGCCAAGGCCGGGCTCGCCATGGTGACGAAGTCGCTGGCGCTCGAATATGGGGCACGCGGCATCCGCGCCTTCGGCTTCGCGCCGGGGATCGTCGATACCGGCATGCAGGTCGAGATCCGCGCCTCCGGCATCAATCCGGTCAGCAAGCTGCCGCGCGAGGCGCTCGCCTCGGTCGATGATCCGGCGAAGGCGATCGTCTTTCTCTGCACCTCGGCGGCGGGCGATCTCGCCGGGCTCGAGGTCGACATCCGCGAAGCCTCGTTCCGTGAACGGGCCGGGCTGCCGGCGCTGCCCGCCGCCTGATCAACTTCGCAAAACGGGTCCTTCCGGCGCACGAAGGTCTGGAACATTTCAGATTTTCGTGCGTTCCTTCTGAGAGGCGGCAGGGGGAGTGCCGCCGGTTGGGAGGGTAAGATGGAGCTTCGTCACTTCCGTCAGCAGCCCAATATAGGGCCGCGCGATACCGCCGGGCTGCCGAACCATGTCCTCGAGAAGATTGCGGCCGGCGAGCAGCCGTTGAAAGCCATTCGTGAATGGCGCTGCATCAGCCAGACCGACCTGGCCGACCGGACCGGCGTCGCCGTGACGCAAATCATGCGCTGTGAATCCGGCTGGCTGATTTCCAAGGAAGCGCTGCGCCTGTTGGCGCGTGGATTGCGCGTGCACGACGAGTTGCTCGTCGACTAGCACTGCCTGGTTCGCTGAACGCGACCGAACATCGGAGCCCTGCCCGCCCGTCGCCGCCTTGGGCGGCACGGGGAGCGTTGCCTGTCGCATAAGGAGAAAAACGATGGATCCGAAGAAGCCGATCCCCGATCCGCTGCAGCCCGACCCCTCGGACCTTCACCGGGTGCCCGATGTCGATGACCGCGCCAACCAAGCTTTTCTCGACGCGCTGATCGACACGGATGGCCGGCCGATGCGCGACGCGATCGATATGCCGGAAGACGACGAGGAAGACGAAGACGAAACCGACGAGGACGAGCCCTAGCGTCTCAGGGCCTCTCGAAGCCAGGCGACGGATGCACCGCCGCCCGGCAAGCGGCCGAATTATCCTCTTTACACCTTGCCGCCCAAGGCGCTGAATCGATCGACTGGAAGCGTGAAGGCGTATCGATCTTGATCGCGATCATCCCTTCTCCGTCAACCCAGAGGCCTGTATTCGCGGCCCGTCGTTGTTTCACCGACGCCTTCCTCGCGGTGGTACGGCATGATTGATCTCGTCACTGCCCCCTACGCCATTCTTCTTCTGCGGATCAGCCTCGGCATCCTTTTCATCGCCCATGCCCTGCTGAAGTGGCGCGTCTATACGATCCCCGGCACGATGGCCTTCTTCCGGTCGCTCGGCCTGCCCGGCTGGTTCGCCTATGTCACGATCACGGTCGAACTCGGCGGCGCGGCCTG
>JAFKJZ010000172.1 GCA_017305815.1 Hyphomicrobiales bacterium | reverse complement strand
TCGCCGTCGCAACCAAGCACGAGATCGTGCTCGCCATCGTCGGCGGCCTGTTCGTGCTCGAGGCGGCCTCGGTCATCATCCAGGTGCTGTCGTTCAAGCTGACCGGCAAGCGCGTCTTCAAGATGGCGCCGATTCATCACCATTTCGAACAGCTTGGCTGGACCGAGCCGCAGGTCGTGATCCGCTTCTGGATCATCGCGGTCGTGCTGGCCCTGATCGGCCTCTCCAGCCTGAAGATCCGGTGACAGCAGCATGACGCCGATCACCTCCTTCGCCGGCAAGTCGGTCGCGGTCTTCGGACTGGGCGGCAGCGGCCTCGTCACCGCGCAGGCGCTCGTCGCCGGCGGCGCGGAGGTCTCGGCCTGGGACGACAAGGCGGAGTCCGTCGCCAAAGCGGCCGCGCTCGGCATCCCGACCGTCGACCTGCGCGGGCTGGATTTCTCCCGCGTCGACGCGCTGGTGCTGTCGCCGGGCGTGCCGCTGACCCACCCGAAGCCGCACTGGACCGTCGAACTCGCCAAGGCGGCCGGCGTCGAGATCATCGGCGACATCGAGCTCTTCTGCCGCGAGCGGCGGGCGATTGCCCCGTCGGCGCCCTTCATTGCCATCACCGGCACCAACGGCAAGTCTACGACGACGGCCCTGATCGCCCATCTCTTCCGCGTCGACGGCTGGGACGTGCAGCTCGGCGGCAATATCGGCACGGCGATCCTCTCGCTGGATCCGCCCGCGAAGGATCGTATCCACATCGTTGAGTGCTCGTCGTTCCAGATCGACCTGGCCCCGACCATCGACCCGACCGTAGGCATCCTGCTGAACCTGACCGAGGATCATCTCGACCGGCACGACACGATGGAGCGCTATGCCGCCATCAAGGCGCGGCTGGTGCGCGGCGCCGGGACGGCGGTTGTCGGCGTCGACGACGACTGGTGCTCGACCATCGCGTCGGATCTCGACAAGCGCGGCGTGGCGGTCGAGCGGATCTCCGTGCGCCGGCCGGTCGCCAATGGCTATTTCGTCGACAAGGGACGCATCGTCGAGGCCGACGACGCCGTCATCCGCGAGGTCGCGAATCTCGACGGCATCGGATCGCTGCGCGGCGCCCACAATGCGCAGAACGCTGCCGCGGCGATCGCGGCGGCGCGCGCGCTGAGCATCTCCGAGGCCGAGATCGTCGAGGGGTTGAAGAGCTTTCCGGGCCTCGCCCATCGTATGGAGCGTGTCGCGCGGATCGACCGGGCGCTGTTCGTCAACGACAGCAAGGCGACCAATGCAGACGCCGCCGAGAAGGCACTGGCGAGCTATGACCGCATCTACTGGATTGCCGGCGGCAAGCCGAAAACCGGCGGCATCACCAGCCTCGCCTCGTATTTTCCCCGGATCGCCAAAGCCTATCTGATCGGTGACGCGGCGGAGGAATTCGCGGCGACGCTGGCGGGCAAGGTCGAGACGGTGATGTCAGGTACGATGGATGTCGCGGTCGCCGATGCGGCCCGCGACGCGGCGACGGACGGCGCGGCGGAGCCTGTGGTGCTGCTGTCGCCAGCCTGTGCGTCCTACGATCAATATTCCAATTTCGAGCAGCGCGGCGATCACTTCCGCTCTCTCGTCCTGGCGCTCGACGGCGCCAAACCGTTCGTGGAGGTCAAGTGATGGTCAGCCGGGCCGATCGCAGCGTCTTCGCCGAATGGTGGTGGACGGTCGACAAGTATCTCCTGTTCGGGCTGCTCGCCCTGATGATCGGCGGCGTCGTGCTGTCGCTCGCCGGCAGCCCGCCCGTGGCCGAGCGCATCGGTCTCGACAGCTTCCACTTCGTGAAACGCCACGTGATGTTCATGGTGCCGACGATCGCCATCATGATCGGCACTTCCTTCCTGTCGCCGCGCAACGTCCGCCGCACGGCGCTGATCGTCTTCGCGATCTCGGTCGTGCTGATGTTCGCGACGCTGTTCATCGGCCAGGAAGTGAAGGGCGCCCGGCGCTGGATCAACATCCTCGGCTTCTCGCTGCAGCCGTCCGAATTCGTCAAGCCGGCCTTCCTGGTGCTGTCGGCCTGGCTCTTCACCGAGAATTCGCGCCGCAACGATATCCCGGGCAACATCTTCGCCATGCTGCTGCTGGCGATCGTCGCCGCGCTGCTGGTGGCGCAGCCGGACCTCGGCCAGACCATGCTGGTCGTCATCGCCTGGTCGGCCGTGTTCTTCATGGCGGGCCTCTCCTGGTTCTGGATCGCCGGCCTCGCCGGTCTGGCCGCTCTCGGCATCGTCGCCGCCTATACGGTGTTCCCGCACTTCGCCGGCCGCATCAACCGCTTCCTCGATCCCGGCGCCGGCGACACCTTCCAGGTCGATACCGCGCTGAACTCGGTGATCCACGGCGGCTGGCTCGGCCGCGGACCGGGCGAGGGCGTCGTCAAGCGCATCCTGCCGGATAGCCATACCGACTTCATCTTCGCCGTCGCGGCCGAGGAATTCGGCATCATCCTCTGCATGGGGCTGGTGCTGATGTTCGGTTTCGTCGTCGTGCGCGGCCTGAGCCACAGCCTCAAGAACGAGGATGCCTTCGTGCGCCTCGCCTCCGCCGGCCTGCTGGTGCTGTTCGGCGTGCAGTCGGTCATCAACATGGCGGTGAATCTGAACCTGATGCCGGCCAAGGGCATGACGCTGCCGTTCATCTCCTATGGCGGTTCGTCCATGCTGGCGCTCGCCTTCCAGATGGGCCTCGTGCTGGCGCTGACGCGCCGCCGCTTCGAGCCCGCGCGCCTGACCGCCGGCTTCAGCCGCTTCGCCACCACCCGGCCGAAGGCAGCCTGACGCGATGAACAGGACGATCCTGCTTTGCGCCGGCGGAACGGGCGGCCATCTGTTCCCCGCCGAGGCGCTCGCCTACGCGCTGAAGGATCGCGGCTGGTCCGTGCATCTGGCGACGGATCATCGCGCCGAGACCTACGGCCAGAACTTTCCGGCCGACGAGACGCATATCATCCGCTCCGCGACCCCTTCGGTGAAGTCGCCCAAGGTGCTGCTGGCGGCGGCCTGGAGCCTCTGGCAGGGCTATCGGCAGTCGAAGGCGATGCTGAAGCGGCTGCGGCCCGCCGCCGTGGTCGGATTCGGCGGCTATCCGACCGTGCCGCCGCTTCTCGCGGCGGTGCATCTGCGCATCCCGTCCGTCGCGCATGACGCCAATGCCGTGCTCGGCCGCGCCAACCGGTTGCTGGCGTCGCGGGTCAGCGCGGTCGCGACCAGCTTTCCGGAGGTCGGCCATGCCGACGCGGCCAGCGGCAAGGTCGTGCAGACCGGCAATCCCGTCCGGCAGATGGTGATCGACGCCAGCAAGCTTCCCTATCCGGCCCAGCCGGAAGGCGGCCCGCTGAAGCTCGTCGTCTTCGGCGGCAGCCAGGGCGCGCGCTTCTTCTCCGACCTCTTGCCCGAGGCGCTCGCCAAGCTCGACGCCGCTTCGCGCGCCCGGCTTTCGATCGTCCAGCAATGCCGGCCGGAGGACATGGACCGTGTCCGCGCCGCCTATGACAGGCTCGGCGTCACGGCGGAACTGGCGTCGTTCTTCAAGGACATGCCGGCGCGGATCGCCGCGAGCCATCTCGTCGTCTCCCGCTCGGGCGCATCGACCGTGTGCGAACTCGCCGTTATCGGGCGGCCCGCCATCATGGTGCCGCTTCCCGGCGCCATCGATCAGGACCAGAGCGCCAACGCGCTCGTCCTCGCCAGGGCGGGCGGCGGCTGGGTCGTCCCGCAGGCCGAGTTGACAGCCGACCGCCTGGCGCGCGAATTGACCGTTTTCCTGGCCGAGCCGGGCCGTCTGGCCCAGGCGGCGGCCGCAGCAAGATCCGTCGGACGCCCCGACGCCGTTGAACGCCTGGCCGACCTGGTCGAGCGCGTTGCCGGCGGAAAGCGCCCCGACGGATCCACCGGAGTTTAAGTCATGAAAATGCCCCGCGACATCGGGTCGGTCCATTTCGTCGGTATCGGCGGCATCGGCATGAGCGGCATCGCCGAGGTGCTGGTCAATCTCGGATACCGGGTGCAGGGATCGGACACGGCCGAGAACGCCAATGTCCAGCGCCTGAAGGCGAAGGGCGTCGCCGTCGCGGTCGGCCATGACGCCGCCAATCTCGGCGATGCGCGGGTCGTCGTCGTCTCCTCGGCCATCAAGGCCAGCAATCCCGAGCTGAAAGCCGCCCGCGAGCGGCTGCTGCCCGTCGTGCGCCGCGCCGAGATGCTGGCCGAGCTGATGCGCCTGAAGAGCGCCATCGCCATCGCCGGCACGCATGGCAAGACCACCACCACCTCGATGGTGGCGGCGCTGCTCGACGCCGGCGGCTTCGACCCGACCGTCATCAATGGCGGCATCATCAACGCCTATGGCACCAATGCCCGCATGGGCGCCAGCGACTGGGTCGTCGTCGAGGCTGACGAGAGCGACGGCACCTTCGTCAAGCTGCCGGCCGACGTCGCGCTCGTGACCAATATCGATCCCGAGCATCTCGACCACTACGGCACCTTCGACAAGGCGCGCGACGCCTACAAGCAGTTCATCGAGAACATCCCGTTCTACGGCTTCGCCGTGATGTGCCTCGACCATCCGGAAGTGCAGTCGCTGATCGGCAGGATCGAGGACCGGCGCATCATCACCTATGGCGCCAACCCGCAGGCCGACATCCGCTATGGCAATCTGCGCAACGAGGGCGGCAAGTCGATCTTCACCGCCAGCATCCGCGACCGCGTGACCGGCGAGACCGCGGAGCTGGTGGACCTCGTGCTGCCGATGCCGGGCGAGCACAATGTGCAGAACGCGACCGGCGCCATCGCCGTGGCGCATCACCTGGGCATTTCCAACGACGCGATCCGCAAGGGGCTGGCGGCGTTCGGCGGCGTCAAGCGCCGCTTCACCCATACCGGCTCCTGGAACGGCGTCGAGGTGTTCGACGATTACGGCCACCATCCGGTCGAGATCGCCGCCGTGCTGAAGGCGGCGCGCGCCTCGACCAAGGGACGGGTGATCGCCGTCGTCCAGCCGCATCGCTATACCCGTCTGCGCGACCTGTTCGACGGCTTCTGCACCTGCTTCAACGATGCCGACACCGTTCTGGTGGCGCCCGTCTATGCCGCCGGCGAAACGCCGATCGAGGGCATCGACAGCGACCATCTCGTCGACGGCCTGCGGGTTCGCGGCCATCGCGACGCCCGCGCGCTCGAAGGCCCGCAGGCGCTCGCCGCCGAGATCGCCGCGATCGCCAAGCCGGGCGACTATGTCGTCTGCCTCGGCGCCGGCTCGATCACCAGCTGGGCCTATGCTCTGCCGGGCGAGTTGGAGGCGCTCGCCGCGCTCGCCTGACTGGCCCCGGTTCCCGCTGCCGGGGGCTGTTGTCCGATTGTCATGTTGAATCCGTAAAGCACCCCGGTTGTCATACCGGGGGCTTTGACGTGATCAGGAATTTCTCTTCCGTAAGCTGGGTGGCGCTTGCCGCGACTGGCGCGCTCGCCACGATGTCCAACGCCGCCTATGGCACGGACACCACGGTCGTCGCCGGCACGCCGCGCACGACGTCGCTGAACATGGCCGGCGCGGATACGCTGACGGTTCAGACGGGTGGCAGCTTCCAGACGAGCGGCACCGCCGTCACCATCAACGGCGCCTCGACGACGCTTTCGATCGACAATGCCGGAACGATCAAGTCGACCACCGGCCGCGCCATTCGCCTCAATGACAGCACGGTCAACAACGGCCATTCGCTGACCGTCACGAACCGTTCCACCGGCCTGATCGAGAGCAATGGCGACGACGCCTTCCAGATCAGCAACCCGCTCTATGGCGGCACGGTACTGGTCGAGAACTACGGCACGATCACCTCGACGGCGAGCCGCGCCATCAATTTCAATGCGGCGACCGGCGGCACGATCACCATCAACAACTACGCCACCGGCGTGATCAGCGCCGCCACCGGCGCCGACGTGATGCGGCCGGGCGAGAACGCCACGATCAACAACTACGGCAAGATCCAGTCGTCGGCGAATGCCAACAGCTTCAGCGGCGACGGCATCGACTTCCAGGACAAGGGCGGCGGCGCCGTCAACAACTTCACCGGCGGCCTGATCGAGGGCTCGAAGCACGGCATCACCGGCGACCTCGGCGCGACGGTCGTCAACGAGGCCGGCGCGACCATCCGCGGCCGCAACGGCTCCGGCATCAATTTCGACACGTCCGGAACGGCGGCGCCGGTTTCGGTGATCAACTACGGCCTGATCTCCGGTGAGGCGCAGGTCACGAGCTCGACCGACACGGACGGCGACGGCGTCGACGTCGACGGTCTCGTCGCGATCGAGAATTACGGCACGATCCAGGCGCTCGGCGCGCGCGGCTACAAGGACGGCGTGCTGACCGACCCGAACATCTCGGACGGCATCTCTGCCGGCGGCGGCACGATCAACAACTATGCCGGCGGCCTCATCTACAGCGTCCAGCGCGGCATCTTGATCGACGACAGCGAGGGCGGTGCCGCCTTCGGCGCCACCGCCATCATGAACGAAGGCGAGATCGTCAGCGACATCGGCCAGGCGATCACGCTGACGGGCGACTGGAACGACACGCTGATCAACAAGGGCGAGATCGTCGGCGACGTGCTGATGGGCGGCGGCGACGATATCGTCACGCTCTATGCCGGCCAGTCGATCGACGGATTGCTCGACGGACAGGCCGGTTCGAATACGCTGACGCTGGTCGACTACGGCACTTCGACGGTTGGCTCGCTCGACAATTTCCAGACGCTCAACGCCTCCATCGCCGGCAATGGCGACCATGGCCAACTCGACGTCGATGGCGTTGCCACGCTGGACGGCGGCACGATCGCGCTGACGACCGAGAGCGGCCCCTACACGCTCGGCAGCACCTATACGCTGATCAACGCGACCGGCGGTATCGAGGGAACGCGCTACAGCAGCGTCACGACCTCGTCCGACTTCCTGTTCATCGATCCGACGCTGGGCGGCGACGCCAACACGGTTTCGGTGACGCTCGACCGCAACGACGTCGCCTTCGCGGATGTCGCCAACACCGACAACCAGCGGGCCGTCGCCAACGCGATCGACGCCGCCAACGGCACCGGCGAGCTCTATCGCTGGGTGTTCGGCGCCGAGGATCCGGTCGCGCTGGCGAACTCCTTCGCCTCGCTCGACGGCGAGATCCATGCCGACGTCACCGGCGCGCTGGCCCAGCAGTCGATGCAGGCCGAACTCGCCATCCTGTCGCGACTGTCGCGGATCGGCGGCGCCAAGGCGCCGGCGGCGGACGCCGCCCCGCTCGCCTATGGCGAGGAGCCGAAGGCGAAGGGCACCTCGGCCTTCAGCGCGCTGGCGCCGGCCGATATGGGCTATTCCGCCTGGACGCAGGCCTTCGGTTCCTGGACGTCGACGAATGGCGACGGCAATGCCGCCGGCGTCGACACCAATCTGGGCGGCGTGCTGGTCGGCGTCGACATGACCGGCGAGGGCTATACGCTCGGCGTCGCCGGCGGCTACAGCCGCGGCTCGACCGACGCCGACGATCTCGCCTCGTCGGCCGATATCGACACCGGACTGCTCGCCCTCTATGGCGGCGCCGGCTTCGACAAGCTGCGGCTGCGCGGCGGCGCCTCGATCGCCTGGAGCTCGATCGACACCAAGCGCACCACCACCATCGGCGATGTCGTCGAGCGGCCGGAAGCGTCCTATGACGCGACCACGGCCAATCTGTTCGCCGAGCTCGGCTACCAGACGCAGTTCGGCGCCGCGACGATCGAGCCCTTCGCCGGCCTCGGCTGGGTGAATGTCGATGTCGACGGCTTCACCGAGAGCAATGCGCCGGTGACGGGGCTCCGCTCCGACGGCGCCTCGTTCAACACGTTCTACACGACGCTCGGCGTCCGGGCCTCGACCGAGGTCGTGGTCGGGGGCGTCAAGGTCGCGCCGCGCGGCATGGTCGGCTGGCGTCATGCCGCTGACGACGTGCCGGAGGCGGCGCTCGCCTTCACCGGCACGGGCACCGGCTTCACGGTCGACGGCGCGCCGATCGCCCGCGACAGCCTGCTGCTCGAAGCCGGCCTGGACGTTGCGGTGAATGCCAATGTCAATCTCGGGTTGACCTATGCCGGCTCGTTCGGCGACGGCGTCACCTCGAACGCGGTGAAGCTCAACGGCGAGATCAAGTTCTGACGCGACCGATTGACTCAGCCGGGATGGCGGCCCCGCGGCGGGCCGCCATTTTTAAAGTGAACGCCTTCGCTTGGTTAACGCTTCTTTACCATTTTTCGTAGATATTCCGACCGATACGATTCGGTTGGAAGGAATGCGTTTTGGCGAAGCATGTCGCCGTCCTGATGGGCGGGTGGTCCAGTGAACGGCCGGTGTCGCTCAATTCGGGGAACGGCTGCGCCGACGCGCTGGAGCAGGCCGGCTATCGCGTCACCCGCGTCGATGTCCAGCGCGACATCGCCGAGGTGCTGGCGAAGCTGAAGCCCGACGTCGCCTTCAACGCCCTGCATGGTCCCTATGGCGAGGATGGCTCGATCCAGGGCGTCCTCGAGATCCTCGGCATTCCCTATACGCATTCCGGCGTGCTCGCCTCGGCGCTCGCCATGAACAAGGCGCGCGCCAAGGATGTGATGCACGCGGCCGGCATTCCCGTTGCCGACTCGCTGCTGGTGCATCGCCTCGAGGCCGCCCGCGCCCACGCGATGGAGCCGCCCTATGTCGTCAAGCCGGTGGCGGAAGGGTCTAGCTTCGGCGTGCTCATCGTCCGCGAGGACGCGATTAACCCGCCTCAGCAATTATTTGCGGATGACTGGGCCTTCGGGGACACGGTCATGGTGGAGCGTTACGTCGGCGGCCGCGAGCTCACCTGTGGCGTCAGGGGTGACGAAGCCTTTGATATCATTGAACTCGTGACGGCCGAGGGCGGCTGGTACGACTATGATTCCAAGTATTCCGCCAACGGCGCGCGCCACGTTATTCCGGCGCCGCTTTCACCAAATATTTACCAAAGTATACAGAATCTAGCGGTACGGGCGCATCGGGCTCTCGGGTGTCGCGGCATCAGCCGGGCGGACTTCCGATATGACGATCGTCCCGGCGGCACGGGGCAACTCGTCTGTCTCGAAGTGAACACCCAGCCGGGCATGACGGCGACGTCGCTGGTCCCGGATATGGCGCGACACGCCGGAATTGATTTTCCGGCACTGGTCAGTTGGATGGTGGAGGACGCGTCTTGCGGCAGATGAGCCCGAGATCGACCAAGGAAGCGGCGGGCGATGCGCCGGCAACGGAGCTCGGCTCCGGCCGGAGGCTGTCGCCCTGGCTGCATCGGCGTATCCGCGCGCTCTCCCGGATCAACTGGCGGGTGCCGCGCCATGCCGGACTGAAGGGCACGTTCCTTCTGTTCGCCGCGACCGGCATCGCCGGCGTGGTCTCGGCCGATCGCGTCGACGAGACGCTGACCTGGATCAGCTCGGCCTCGGGGCTCGCGATCGATTCCGTCCGCATCACCGGCCAGACCGAGACCTCTGAAATCGCGGTGCTGAACCGCCTCGAGCTGGCGCCGGAAGCCTCGCTCGCGACCTTCGATCTGGCCGCCGCGCGCGAGCGCGTCGAGACGCTGCCCTGGGTCGAGAACGCGACGCTGCGCAAGATCTATCCGGCGACGCTCAAGATCACCATCAACGAGCGTAAGCCCTATGTGCTGTGGCAGCGCGACCAGACCGTCTCGGTCATCGACGAGTCGGGCCGTGTCATCGGCGACGCGTCGGACACGCATTACCAGGATCTGATCCGCGTGGTGGGGCAGGGCGCCGACAAGCGCGCCGGCGAGGCCATCGCGCTGGCTGGCGCCGCCTCCGCAATCCGCGACCGACTGCGGGCCGCCGTACTGATCTCGGAGCGTCGCTGGAATCTCGTCCTCGACAATGGCGTCACGCTGATGCTGCCACAGGACAAGCCGGAAGCGGCGCTGCAGGTGATCGCGGCGCTCGACGCCAAGGACGGGCTGCTGTCGAAGGATATCGTCAGCGTCGACCTGCGCCTCGCCGACCGGATGTTCGTGCGCCTGACGCCGGAAGCGGCGGCGCGCCGGACGGCCGAGATCAAGGAACGCGAGAAGCTCGCCAAGCGTAAGGGAGCGAGCACCTGATGTCCCTTTTTGTGTCCTCCGACAGTCGCATGCGCCCCCTGCCCACCAAGAAGAGCACCGTCGTCTCGATCCTCGACGTCGGTTCGTCGAAAGTCTGCTGCCTGATCGCCCGGCTGAAGCCGCGCGAGGTGGGCGACGTGCTGCCCGGCCGCACCCATGCGGTCGAGGTGCTCGGCATCGGCCACCAGCGTTCGCGCGGCATCAAGTCGGGCGTTGTCGTCGACCTCGACAAGGCCGAGCAGGCGATCCGCCTCGCCGTCGACGCCGCGGAACGCATGGCGGGCGTGACGGTCGAATCGCTTATCGTGAACGTCTCCTGTGGCCGCCTGGCGAGCGAGGCGTTCTCCGCGAGCGTCGCCCTGGCCGGCCATGAAGTGGTGGAGGCGGACATCAAGCGGGTTCTGGCAGCCGGACGCGAGCATTCCGTGACGGACGACCGTTCGGTCATCCACTCTCTGCCGATCGGCTATGCCATCGACGGCAATGGCGGCATTCGCGATCCGCGCGGCATGCTGGGCGAGCGCCTCGGCGTCGACATGCATGTCGTCACCGGCGAGACCGCGCCGCTGCGCAATCTCGAACTCGCCATCGGCCGCTGCCATCTCTCGGTCGAGGCCATGGTCGCGACGCCCTATGCCTCGGGTCTTTCGGCGCTCGTCGACGACGAGACGGAGCTGGGCGTCGCCTGCGTCGATCTCGGCGGCGGCACGACGACGATCTCCGTCTTCATGGACGGCCAGTTCGTCCATACCGACGCGATCGCCATCGGCGGCCAGCACGTCACCACCGACATCGCCCGCGGCCTGTCGACCCGGATCGAGGACGCCGAGCGTCTGAAGACCATGCATGGCAGCGCGCTGCCGAGCGTGTCGGACGATCGCGACATCCTTTCGGTCCCGCCGATCGGCGACGACGACCGCGACCTGCCCAACCAGATTCCGCGCTCGGCGCTGACGCGCATCATCCGCGCGCGCATCGAGGAAATCCTGGAACTCGTCCGTGACCGGCTCAACGCCTCCGGATTCCAGACCATGGTAGGCCGGCGCATCGTGCTTACGGGCGGCGCCAGCCAGCTGACAGGCATTACCGAGGCGGCGCGGCGGATTCTTGCCCGCAATGTCCGGCTCGGTCGTCCGCTCGGCGTAACGGGTCTGCCGGAGGCGGCGCGCGGGCCGGCCTTCTCGGCCGCGGTGGGTCTCCTGATCTATCCGCAGGTCGCGCAGATCGAGCAGGTATCCGCGATGCGGGGGCATCGGTTGGCCATGACCGGGACGGGGGGCTACTTCTCCCGTTTCGGCCACTGGTTTCGTGAAAGTTTCTAAGAAGCAACAGATGGGGCGCCCGCGGCGGGGCGCTTCAATTTGATGGAAAATATGGTCGGGGCACGCCACCGGCTTAGGGGTCAAGACGACGAGGTCACTATGACGATCAACCTGAAAATGCCGGACATTACTGAGCTGAAGCCCAAGATCACGGTCTTTGGCGTCGGCGGTGCGGGTGGCAACGCCGTCAACAACATGATTCGCTCGGGCCTTGAGGGCGTCGAGTTCGTCTGCGCCAACACCGACAGCCAGGCGCTGATGTCG
>JAFKJZ010000275.1 GCA_017305815.1 Hyphomicrobiales bacterium | reverse complement strand
CCGGTTGACGGCGACCAGTTCGCAATGCGGGTTGTCCCTGAGCGCCGGAATGTGGTTCTCGACCGCCCACCATCCGGTCCCGATGATGCCAATCCTGGCGCGCTTCATGAGTTTCGTTCCATCAGGGAGTGATATCCATGGCGTTGACCGTCGAGAGGTGCACGTTGGTCATGTGCTGGACCATCGCGGCCTCGGCGGCGTCCGGGTCGCGCGCTGCCAGTGCCGCGACGATGAGCTCGTGATCCCTAAAGGACTGGCCGAGGACGCCCGGCGTCTCGGCGGCGATCCGCCGGTATTCCATGCCGAGGACGTAGAGCGAGGTCGAGACGCGCACGAGGAACGGGTTGCCCGTCGCGTCGGAGAGGACGCGGTGGAACTCGACGTCGGAGACGCGGAAGCCGATGGGATCGTTGATCAATCCGCGCTGGACGATCAGCATGTTTTTCATCCGCGTCAGGTCTTCCGCCGTGATCCGCTCGGCCGCCATGCGCCCGATGCCGCCGTCGATCAGCTTCCGCGACTCGTAGAGCGCATTGACGTTGTGCTCGTTGAGCGTGATCAGCAGCTGCAGCGGCCCGAGCAGGTCGGAGGCTTCGAGCGACGACACATAGATGCCGCCGCCCTGCCGGACCTTGAGCACGCCAAGGATCTGCAGGCCGCGCAGGGCTTCGCGCACACTCGGCCGGCTCACCTGCATGGCGGCCGCCAGCTCGCGCTCGGGCGGAAGCTGGTCGCCCGGCCGAAGGTTCTTCGTCCGCACCAGGTCGAGCAGCTTCTTGGCAACCTGCTCGGCTACCGAGCTGCGCTCGATCGGTTCGAAATCGGCCGGGATCATTTCCGCCATCCTATTCCCCCAGAGCGCGGGTTCGGATCTGGTCGAGGCTGACGGCAAGCATCAACACGACGCCGCGCGTCACGTCCTGCCAGAAGCTGGAAACATTGAGCAAAGTCAGGCCGTTATTGAGCGTGCCGAGGATCAGCACGGCCAGCAGCGTACCCCAGACGCTGCCGCGACCGCCGTTGAGGCTGGTGCCGCCGAGGATGATGGCGGCGATGACGGTCAGGAGTTGCGAGCCGGCGGCGGTCGGGCCGGCCGCGCCCAGCATGGCGCCGAGGATGGTGCCGGCGACGGCGCCGGAGATGGCCGAGATCACATAGAGGATGATGACGGTCTTCTCGAGCGGGATGCCGATCAGGCGCGACGCCTCGGCATTGCCGCCGGCGGCGTAGATGTAGCGGCCGAAGCGCATCTTCGTCATGACAATCCAGAGGCCGACGAAGGTGACCATCATGATCACGAACGGGATCGGGATGCCGGCGACGCGGCCCGAACCGACCCAGTTGAAGCCCGGCACCATCAGCGGCCGGGTCAGGCCGCCGGTCAACACCAGGGCGATGCCGGAGATGATGCTCATCATGCCGAGGGTCACGATCAGAGGGTTTAGGCGCAGACGGGTTGTAAACAGTCCGTTAACCACGCCGATGGCGCCGGCTACAGCAATCGCGAGCAGCACGCCGATCCAGATCGGGAAGCCCATGCCGTGCAGCATCGAGATGACGACGCCGGTCAGGCCGGCGATGGCCGCGACCGAGAGGTCGAGTCCGCCGGCGATGATCAGCGGCGTGCCGGCCGCGGCCATCAGGCCGATATAGGCGACGTTGCCGCCGATCTGCAGCATGTTCCTGAGCGTCAGGAAATAGGGCGACAGGACGGAGAAGACCGCAATCAGGATCAGATAGAAGATCCCGAGCATGGCGACGCCCGACCAAGGCTTGCCGAACAGCGAGAGCATCTGTTCCCTGGCGCCGCCGGCGGAGTGGGTTTCGATGGATTGGGCCATGGAATGGGTCCTTCAGGGTGCCGAAAAGGCAGGATCGTTGCCGGTTGCGGCCATGA
>JAFKJZ010000068.1 GCA_017305815.1 Hyphomicrobiales bacterium | reverse complement strand
TAGGTCATGATGCCGTTCCAGTCCGTCGTATTCGGGCCCATGAAGTTCATCAGGCCGACGGTGGCGGTCTGCAGCTCCTCCTGCGAGATCATCGTGCGCGAATAGACATACTCGCCGAAGGACTGCAGGAAGATCAGCACCGAGGTGACGAGGATGCCGTTGCGGGCGAGCGGCACGATGATGCGGAAGAAGGCGGTGATGCGCGATGCGCCGTCGACGCGGGCGGCTTCCTCGAGCTCCTTCGGGATCTGCATGAACGAGGTGCGGCAGAGCACGATATAGAGCGGCAGCACCTTGGCCGTCTGGGCGAGCACGACCGCGAAGCGCGGCGTCGTGATCAGGCCGATCTGGTTGAACAGCACGAAGATCGGCGTCGCCATCAGCGACGGCGGCAGCACCTGCATCATCAGGATGAGGAACAGGACGATGTCCATCCAGACATTGCGGACGCGGGCGAGCGCATAGGCGCAGCCCGTGCCGAAGAAGGCGGCCAGCGCCGTGGTTCCCGTCGCGATCAGCAGCGAGTTCCACAGATAGGTGTCCATCTTCTTCTCGACGAACACCTTGGCGAAGTTGAACTGCGGGTCGCTCGGCCAGAAGCTGGGCGGGAAGGTGAAGGTCTCCGACGACGGCTTGAAGGCGGTCAGATACATCCAGTAGAGCGGGAACAGGTAGATCGCCAGGAAGCAGAGCGCGATGGCGAGGAGGACGTAGCGTTTCATGGGTCTCTCTCCTCAGGCCTGATGCTCTTGGCGCGTCGAGCGCACATACAGGAAGGCGACGACGATGACGAAGCCGAGCATCAGCACCGAGACGGCGCTGCCGGTGGCGATGTCGTAGTTCTGGAACGAAAGCTGCCACGACCAGTACTGCGCGACGTTCGACGAATTGGCCGGGCCGCCCTGGGTCAGCGAGGCGAACAAATCGAATTGCTGCAGCGTGAAGATGATGCCGAGCGACAGCACGGCGCCGATGGTCGAGCGCATCATCGGCAGCGTCATGTAGAAGAACCGCTTCCATGCGCCCGCGCCGTCGAGCGCCGCCGCCTCATACATGTCCTTCGGGATGCCGGCGAGGCCGACCGAGAGCAGGATCATGTTGAACGGAATGCCGAGCCAGATGTTGGCGAGGACGACCGAATAGAGCGACAGCGCCGGGGTCGACAGCCAGAAGATCTTTTCGTTGATCAGGCCCGACGACATAAGGAGGTAGTTCAGCACGCCGAAATCGCCGGCGAAGATCCACTTCCACACCGCGCCGGCGACGAGCGCCGGGATGATCCAGGCAGCGAGGAAAAGGCCGCGCAGATAGGTCGCGCCGATGAAATCCTGCTGGAAGAACAGCGCCAGGCCGAAGCCGATGGCGAGCTGGAAGATGATGCAGAGACCCACGAAGACCGCGGTGTTCCACATGATCGGCCAGAAATCGGGATTGGAGAACAGCGTGTGGTAGTTGGCGAGGCCGACAAAGGGGCGGATCAGCGAGGCGAGACTGAACATGTCCACCTCCTGGAACGACATCGCGATGTTGTAGACCAGCGGGAAGGCCGAGAAGACCAGCAGATAGGCCAGCGCCAGAAGGGCCAGCACGCCGTCGAAGCCTCGACCGTCGCGAACGCTGCGCAAAAGAGCTGACATCGGCTTGCTCCCAAAAGGACGAACTATGGTGAAACGCGGGGGAGCACCGGCCTCCGCAGGAAAAGGGCGGATCGCGGGCGCAGGAGGAAACGGGCCGGAGGCGCGGGACATGGTCCCGCCTCTCCGGCCCGGTATCGGCTCGATTACTTCTTGATGACGGCGTCGATCTTCGCCTGGGCCTCGGTGAGGGCCGTCTTGGCGTCGGTCTTGTGCGTCAGCGCCTGCTGGATCGCGGTCGAGATCGGCGTCGAGATCTTGGCCCAGTCAG
>JAFKJZ010000067.1 GCA_017305815.1 Hyphomicrobiales bacterium | reverse complement strand
AGAGGTGAAGAACGGCCGTTGCGTAGAACGAAATTGTATCTTGCTCCTGACAGGGCGCCCAGGGAGAGAAAATCGATGATTGAAGGCAAGATCGTCACCATCGGCGAGATCCTCGTCGAGATCATGGCGACCACGCTCGGCCATGGCTTCCTCGAGGCGCAGACCCTGATCGGTCCGTTCCCGAGCGGTGCCCCCGCCATCTTCATCGACCAGGTCGGCAAGCTCGGCCATCCCGCGGCGATCGTCTCGGCCGTCGGCGACGACGATTTCGGCACCGTCAATCTGGAGCGGCTGAAGCAGGACGGCGTCGACGTCTCGGCCGTCGCCATCCATCCGGGGGCCGCCACCGGCAGCGCCTTCGTCCGCTACCGTCCCGATGGCGGCCGCGACTTCGTCTTCAACATGCGAGACAGCGCCGCCGGCCGCATCGCCGCGACGCCGGAGGCGGAGGCCGTGCTGGCCGAGGCCGGCCATCTCCACGTCATGGGCTCCGGCCTGCCGGTCCCCGCCGTTTTCGGCATGGTCAGCGCGTCGATCCCGGCGATCAAGGCGCGCGGCGGCACCGTGTCGTTTGATCCCAATATCCGCGTCGAGATGCTGCGCGACCCGGCCGGCAAGGCGGCGTTCCAGACCGTGCTCGCCGCGACCGACCTGTTCCTGCCCTCGGGCGAGGAACTGTCCCTGTTCTCCGGGGAAGCGGACGAAGGCCGCGCCATCGCGGCGCTGCTCGATGCCGGCGTCAAGGAGATCGTGCTGAAGCGCGGCAAGGCCGGCGCCAGCCACTTTGACCGCTCCGGCCGGACGGACGTTCCTGGCTTCATCGTCGAGGAAATCGACCCGACCGGCGCCGGCGACAGTTTTGGCGCCACCTTCCTGGTCGCCCGCCGCATCGGCAAGTCGGTCGAGGATTGCCTGCGCTACGCCAACGCGGCCGGCGCGCGCACCGTCACCGTAAAGGGGCCGATGGAGGGCACCTCGTCCTTCGCCGAGCTCGACGCCTTCATTGCCGCGACGCCGGTGGGAGCCGCCTGATGAGCTTTCTGACCGAACTCGCCCGCGACTATCAGGCCGGCCGCACGCGCGGCATCACCTCGGTCTGCTCGGCGCATCCCGCCGTCATCCGCGCGACGCTGCGCGAAGGCCTGCGCACCGACACCGTCGTGCTGGTCGAGGCGACCTGCAACCAGGTCAATCACGAAGGCGGCTATACCGGCATGAAGCCGGCCGACTTCCGTCGCTTCGTCGAGGGCATCGCCGCCGAAGTCGGCTTCGACACGGCGAACCTGATCCTCGGCGGCGACCATCTCGGTCCCAATCCCTGGCGCAGCCTGCCGGCCGAGGAAGCGCTGGCCAAGGCCGAGGCCATGGTGGCGGCCTATGTCGCCGCCGGCTTCACCAAGATCCATCTCGACGCCAGCATGGGCTGCGCCGGCGAGCCGGAAGGCCTCGACGACGAGACGACGGCGCATCGCGCCGCCCGCCTAGCGACCGTCGCCGAGGCCACGGCGAAGGCGAACGGCCTGGCGCTGCCCGTCTATATCATCGGCACGGAGGTGCCGACGCCGGGCGGAGCGCTGCATGATCTCGACGACGTACCGCCGACGCTCGCCTCGGCGGCGCGTGAAACCATCGCCACCCACCGCCGCGTCTTCGCGGAAGCGGGGTTGACGGAGGCATTCGCCCGCGTCATCGGCCTCGTCGTGCAGCCGGGCGTCGAATTCGGCCACGACAAGGTCGTCGTCTATCGGCCGGAACGGGCGCGCGACTTGATCGCCGTTCTCGGCGACGAGACGCAGTTCGTGTTCGAGGCGCATTCGACCGACTACCAGCCCGAGGCGGCGCTCGCCACGCTGGTCCGCGACGGCTTCCCCATCCTCAAGGTCGGCCCCGGCCTGACCTTCGCGT
>JAFKJZ010000066.1 GCA_017305815.1 Hyphomicrobiales bacterium | reverse complement strand
CCCTGCGGCGGCACGGAGGCAACCGTGCCTTCCATGATCTTCAGAAGCGCCTGCTGCACGCCCTCGCCCGACACGTCGCGCGTGATCGACGGGTTGTCGGACTTGCGGGAGATCTTGTCGACTTCGTCGATGTAGACGATGCCGCGCTGGGCCCGCTCGACATTGTAGTCGGCCGACTGCAGCAGCTTCAGGATGATGTTCTCGACGTCCTCGCCGACATAGCCGGCTTCGGTCAGGGTGGTCGCGTCGGCCATCGTGAAGGGCACGTCGAGGATGCGGGCCAGCGTCTGCGCGAGCAGCGTCTTGCCGCAACCGGTCGGGCCGATCAGCAGGATGTTCGACTTGGACAACTCGACGTCGTTGTTCTTCGCCGCGTGGTTCAGCCGCTTGTAGTGGTTGTGGACCGCGACCGAGAGCACGCGCTTGGCGTGGCGCTGGCCGATCACGTAATCGTCCAGAACGGCGCAGATCTCGAGCGGCGTCGGAACGCCGTCGCGCGATTTCACCAGCGAGGACTTCGATTCCTCGCGAATGATGTCCATGCAGAGCTCGACGCATTCATCGCAGATGAACACGGTCGGACCTGCGATCAGCTTGCGCACCTCATGCTGGCTCTTGCCGCAAAACGAGCAATAGAGCGTATTCTTGGTGTCGCTTCCGCTGACTTTGCTCATCCGTCTACCTCGCTGTCGTTCAGGCTTAGGACCTCCAAACGACTTCTTCGATGTCTCGTCCGGTCCGACCTGGCTCGAACCGGTGGTCGAAAATCGGACCCTTGTGTCCCTTCCGACGGAAGCAATCCTACGATTGCGATCCAATCATGCTAAGCGCGACATGATCAACAGATACTTAATGTCGCGGTCGGCCGTCGTACAGCCGACCCAGCTTGGCGGGAGGGTTAGTCCGGATCGATGCGATCAGTCCTTCTTGATCGAATCGAGCGCCTCGCGGCTCGTCAGAACCTGGTCGATCAGACCAAACTCGACGGCGCGCTCGGCCACCATGAAGTTGTCGCGCTCGAGCGCGTCTTCAACCGTCTTCATGTCCTGGCCGGTGTGATGCACGTAGATCTCGTTGAGCCGCTTGCGCAGGCTCTCGACCTCGCGGGCATGGATCAGGATGTCCGTCACCTGGCCCTGATAGCCGCCGGAGGGCTGGTGCACCATGACACGGGCGTTCGGGAGCGCGAAGCGCATGCCCTTCTCGCCGGCGGTCAGGAGCAGCGAACCCATCGAAGCCGCCTGGCCGACGCAGAGCGTCGAGACGGCCGGCTTGATGAACTGCATCGTGTCATAGATCGCCAGGCCCGACGAAACCACGCCGCCCGGCGAGTTGATATACATCGCGATCTCTTTCTTCGGGTTCTCGGCCTCGAGGAAGAGAAGCTGCGCGGTGATCAGCGTCGCCATGTAGTCCTCGACGGGACCCGTGACGAAGATGATCCGCTCCTTCAGCAGTCGCGAATAAATGTCGTAGGCACGCTCGCCGCGATTGGTCTGCTCGACCACCATCGGCACCAGCGTGTTCATGTAGAGGTCGATAGGATCTTTCATGATCTTCCTTCGGCGCAGTGGACTGCCACGGTTACCTTGAGATGCCCCGGCCGACCTCACTCGGCTCGACCGATTCCCCGGGGCTTGAAGGCCCATACATATGGTACGCCGTCTGCGTTCGAAAGGGGTCGCGGAAGACCCTTTCGCAGATCGTCATCCCGACACGGTCGAGATCGGCGATCTCCTTGCATCCCGACCGTTTCGTGCGGAAGACCCGGCTTTCGCCGGGTCGCCCAGTTCGTTGCGGAGACGAGCCTCGCCCGTCAAGGAGGCGGAACGGAGGCCGATCAGGCCTTCGCTTCTTCCTCGTCGTCCTTCATCAGCTCGTCGCGCGACACCGTCTTGTCGGTGAT
>JAFKJZ010000171.1 GCA_017305815.1 Hyphomicrobiales bacterium | reverse complement strand
GTCATCTTCGAGGGCATGTGGTTCTACACGGGCTTCGCGCAGATCCTGTCGCTCGGCCGGCGCAACAAGATGGTCGGCATCGCCGAGCAATACCAGTACATCCTGCGCGACGAGTCGATTCACCTGAACTTCGGCATCGACGTCATCAACCAGATCAAGGCGGAGAACCCGCATCTGTGGACGGCGGCGTTCCAGGACGAGCTGCGTTCGATGATCCGCGAAGCGGCCGAGCTCGAGGCCGCCTATGGCCGGGACACGATGCCGCGCGGCTTCCTCGGCCTCAATGCGGCGCTGTGCGAGAGCTACATGCACTTCATCGCCAACCGCCGCTGCGCCCAGCTCGGTCTCGCGCCGGTGTTCCCGGAGACGGAAAATCCGTTCCCGTGGATGTCGGAGGCGATGGATCTCAAGAAGGAGAAGAACTTCTTCGAGACGCGCGTGATCGAATACCAGAACGGCGGTGCGCTCGCCTGGGATTGATCAGGAAGACCCTTGCCCACGAGAGATCGGGGTTGATGCCAGCTTGGCACACCCCTCTATCCTCCACGCTCCATTTCACCTCTCCCTCAGGGAGGGGTGAAATGGAGGGGCTTCGCCCCTTGATAAGAAGGAGCCACCTCAGCGCAGCTCCGCCGCCGCGTCATAAGTCCGCTGCGCCGTCAGCACGGCATCCATGTTGCGCTCGTCCAAGTGGGCCAGCGTCGCCACCGTTTCCGTGAGTGTGCGGCCGAGCGGCGTCAGCGCGTATTCGACCGTCACCGGCACGGTGGCGAAGACGGTGCGCGAGACCAGCCCGTCGCGCTCCAGCTTCTTCAGCGTCTGCGACAGCACCTTCTGCGAGATGCCCTTGATGTCGCGCCGGATGTGGTTGAACCGCACCGGTTCGCCATCGAGCCGGTCGAGGATCAGAAGCGCCCATTTGTCGGCGATCCGGTCCAGCACCAGCCGGGTCGGGCAGCGATCCTCGTAGACGTCATAGGCGCGCTGCAGCGTTGTCGTTTCCATCCGTCTTCTCCGGGTAGCCGGTATCCTCGAGGGAACCTTGTGAGCTGAAAGTGCTCTCTTCTTCGCTGTCTCAATCCGCAGTATGTAGCAAATCGAAACAAGGTTTCCAAACGAAACTGGGATGATCGTGATGACGAAGAAGATTCTGGTGCTCGGCGCGACCGGCAATGTCGGCCGGCCGCTGGTGAAGGCGCTGCTGGCGAAGGGCGAGGCGGTCAAGGCCGCGTCGCGATCCGGCCAGCCGGTGGAGGGCGCCGAGGGCGTCGTGTTCGACTATGCCGATCCGGCGAGCTTCGGCCCGGCCTTCGACGGCGTCGACCGCGCCTATGTCATGCTGCCGGCCGGCTATGTCGCGGCGAAGGAACTGCTGCTGCCGGTGGTCGAGGCGGCCGCGGCGCGCGGCGTCAAGATCGTGTTCCAGAGCGTCTTCGGCGTCGAGGCGGACGATTCCATCCCCTATCGCCAGGTCGAGATCGCGATCGAGAAATCCGGCGTGCCCTATGTGATCCTGCGGCCGAACTGGTTCGCCGACAATTTCCATACCTACTGGAAGGCCGGCGTCGATCATGGCGCGATCGCCGTGCCGGCGGCCGACGGCAAGTCGAGCTTTATCGATGTCCGCGACATCGCCGAGAGCGCCGCGGCAGCGCTGGCCACCGATCGCTTCGACGGCCGCGCCTTCAACCTGACCGGCCCCGAGGCACTCGGCTATGCCGATGCGGCGACGATCCTCTCCGGCGTGGTCGGCAAAGAGATCGCCTATACCCCGGTCGAGGACGACGCGTTCATCGCCATCCTGACCGGCGCCGGCGTGCCGGAGGACTATGCCCGCCTGCTGACTTCGATCTTCTACCCGGTGCGCCAGGGCTGGACGGCCGTGGTGACGAAGGATGTCGAGACCCTCACCGGCAAGTCGCCGCGCTCGGTCGAGACTTATGCGGCTGACAACGCTGCGGCGCTGACCGCCTGATCCAAGAAAGCCGAGCCGGCGTCATCGCCGCCGGCTCAGCCCCTTGCCGCCGCCGCGTCCAGCACGCGGGCGAGATCGTGCTCGGCCCGGGCGAGGATGGCTTCGACCGCCATCCTTGCGCCGGCGGCGTCGCGCAGCCGCAGCGCCTCGACCAGGTCCCGGTGCAGGCGGAGCGTCTCGGCATGGTCCGGCACGGCGCGGTTGGACGCGTCGAACGCCTTTTCCAGCGCCGCGTGGACCAGGCCGGAGAACCGGGCGAAGACCGGGTTGTGGCTCGCCCCGAGCAGGAGCGCGTGGAAGCGGAGGTCGGCCGCCGTGAAGGCGCCCGTGTCCGCCGCGCCCGCCATCTGTCGCCAGGCCCCGTCCATGTCGGCGATTTCCTGCAGCGTCGCCCGGGAAGCCGCGAGTTCGGCGGCCATCGGCTCGATCGCCTGCCGCGCCTCGAGGACTGAGCGCAGCAGCGCCTCGTCGAGAAAATCGGCCCCGAGCCAGGTCAGGATGTCCGGATCGAGCTGGTTCCACTCGGCCTTGGCGCGCACGAACGTGCCGACGCGCGGCTTGCCGCGCAGCAGCCCCTTCGATTCCAGCACCTTCAGCGTCTCGCGGATGACCGTGCGGCTGACGCCGAAGCGGGCGCAGAGATCCTGCTCGCGCGGCAGCCGCGTGCCGGCAGGGTACGTGCCGCTTGCGATCGACCGGGCGAGCGCCGCCACGATCTCGTTCTGCACGCGCGGCCGGGTCCGGCGCGGCGCTCCAGGGACGGCGTCCGCCTTGGTTCGGGTTTCGATCATGAAATGATCATACAACAAGATTGACGGGTATGATCATTGTTTCTAGCCTCCGATGCTGTCCGGCGTGCTGCGGTTGAACGCCCGGCGGCGCGGACGCCGCGCTTTCCCTTCAGGTCCCGCCGGACGGGACGGCATCGAGGCCTCTCATGAAGATCACCGGCATCGAGACGCATGTCGTCAATGCGGAGATGCGGAACTGGGTGTTCGTCCGCGTCCTGACCGATCAGCCGGGGCTCCATGGCTGGGGCGAGGCGACGCTGGAATGGAAGGCGCGCGCCATTGTCGGCGCCATCGCCGATCTCGAACCGATCCTGCTTGGGCATGACCCGCGCGACATTGAGAACGCCGTCCGCGCGATGAAGAAGCACGGCTTCTGGCAGCCGCTCGGCGTCATCGGCATGACGGCGCTGTCGGGCATCGAGATGGCGCTCTGGGACATTCTCGGCAAATCGCTCGGCGTGCCGGTTTGGCGGCTGTTCGGCGGCAAGGTGCGCGACCGCGTGCCGGTCTATACCCATCTCGGCCTCGGCCAGATGGACGCCGTCTATCATTCGATGGACGCGTCTTCGCTGGTCGAGCGCGGCCTTGCCGTCAAGGAGCAGGGCTACAAGGCGATGAAGGTCGTCAACGTGCCCTACACCCACTACACGGCGACGCCGGCCGCGATCGACGACTTCGTCCGGAGCATGGCGGCGCTGCGCGATGCGGTCGGGCCCGAGATAGAGCTGATGGTCGATTTCCACGGCCGCTGCGCCTCGGCCGGCGCCGCGCTCTCCTATCTGCGCGCGCTGGAGCCGTTCAATGTCATGTTTGCCGAGGAGCCGATCCCGCCCGGCGACGTCGCCTCGATGAAGGTGATCGCGGACGCCTCGCCGGTCGCCATCGCGCATGGCGAGCGGCTGACGAGCGCCGCCGAATTCGCGCCCTATATCGAGGCGCGCACGATGACGGTGGCGCAGCCGGATCTCTGCCATTGCGGCGGCTTCAGCGAGGCGCGCCGGATCGCGGCGCTGGCGGAAGTGGCCGGCATCGGCCTCGCCCCGCACAATCCGCTCGGGCCGATCGCCGGCGTCGCGGCGCTGCATTTCGATGTCGCGACGCCCAACGTCATCATCCAGGAGGAGATGACCGGCGCGGTGCCCTGGTATTTCGACGTCGTGCAGGGGCCGATCGAGCGCGTCGACGGCGCCTGGCAGGTGCCGCAGGCGGCCGGCCTCGGCGTCGAGGTCGATCTCGCCGTGGCGGCGAAGCATCCCTGGAAGCAGGAGCCGTTCCCGACCCGCGAAGCCGTCCTGCCGGACGGCACCATCGTCGACTGGTAGGCGCGCGTCATGACGGGACGTCTCACGGACAAGGTCGCGATCGTCACCGGCGCGGCGCGCGGCATCGGCGCGGCGATCGCCCGCGCCTTCGCCGCCGAGGGCGCGCAGCTCGGCCTGGTCGACATCGACGCGGATGGGCTCGCCGCCTTCGCCGCCGAACTCGGCGCGACGGGAGCGCGGCCGATGACGGCGGTGGCGAACATCGGGGAACGCGCGGCGGTCGAGGCGGCCGTCGCGGCGATCCTCGCGCGCCATGGCCGGGTCGACGTGCTGGTCAACAATGCCGGCATCAACGTCTTCGCCGATCCGCTCGAGCTATCCGACGAGGCCTGGCAGCGCTGCATGGCCGTCAACCTCGAAGGCGCCTGGCACATGATCCGCGCCGTGTTGCCCGCCATGCTGGCGGCAGGGCGGGGCGCGATCGTCAACATCGCCTCCACCCATGCCTTCTCGATCATCCCGGGTACATTTCCCTATCCGGTCGCCAAGCACGGCCTGCTTGGCCTGACCCGGGCGCTCGCCGTCGACTATGCGCCGCAGGGCATCCGCATCAATGCGATCGCGCCCGGCTATATCGAGACCGACAAGGTCCGGGACTGGCTGGCGGAATTTCCGGATCCCGCCGCGGCGCGGGCGCGGATCGAGGGGCTGATCCCGCTCCGCCGCATCGGCACGCCGGAACAGGTCGCGCATGCGGCGGTGTTTCTCGCCAGCGACGAAACCGCTTTCAGCACCGGCTCGGTGCTGACCATGGATGGCGGCCGCTCCGTCGTCTATCACGACTGAAGCCATCGCCCGGCCGGGGCCAGGCGATGGACTTCGGGATCGATGGACTTCGGTATCAGAGCTTGAGCAGCGGGTCGGGCTGGGCGTTTTCGAACGGCACGTCGTCCGTGCCCCAGCGGCGATGCACGACATGCACATGAGCGTCACGGCCGCCATTGTTGCGCAGGATGGCGAGGATGCGCTCGTCGTCCTTGGCCTCGGGAGCATGCACCCAGAGGAGCAGGCCGCCATTCTTCAGCTGCTCGTGGATCGCGTCGGCATGCTTGCGGCCGAACAGCCGCGACAGCAGGAAGCCGGCCGAGCCGGTGGCGAGCGTGCCGCCGATCGTCACCGCCAGCGCCGGGATCATCGCGACGCCGACCGTGCCGGCGACGAGCGCCGCGCCGAGGCCGGTGATCAACGCCGGGCCGCCGGTCAGCGCCGCCGCGCCTTCGACGCGCGAATCGCTGGTCACGAAGGCGGCGCGCGGCGCGTCTTCCTTGTCTTCGAGGGCGCTGGCCGGAGCGGAGATCTTGTCGCTCGGCGCCAGCACGCTCAGATCCGCCTGGCGGACGCCAAACTGCATCAGCGCGTCGACGGCGGCGTTGAGGGCGGCTTCGCTGTCGAAGACCGCGACGGCCTCGCGCTCCTGATAGCCGAAGTTTTCGCCGGTCGTGTCTTGGCTCGTCTGGGTCATCTCGCTTCCTCGATATGCACGGTCATCCGGACGCTGCGCCGCCCACGGGGAATCGGCGCGCAATCCGTTGCCGTGATCGTATAGGCACAGAAGGTTTCCCCGCGATGACCAGGATCATCCTGCGGCGGTTTTTCACAACCGGAAGGCGCTTCTTTCTTCCAGTGCGCCTGCTGGATGCCGCTCGGAGCTAGACGTCGGCGTCGGCGCGCGCCGCCTCCCGGCGGCTCTCCAGCGGCGTCAGCCCGTAATAGCGGTGCTTTTCCTGGTACATGCGCGCGTCGGCGCGCTTCACCACGTCTTCCAGTATTTCGCCCGGCGTGCTCGTCGCCGCGCCGATCGACAGGCTCAGATTGGTGGCGGAATAGTACTGGTTGTTGAGATCGACCAGGCGGCGAATGTCCTCGATCGTCTGCTCGGCGCCGGCCTCGTCGGTGCCCGGCAGCAGCACGGCGAATTCGTCGCCGCCGATGCGCGCGGCATGGGCGGGCGCGCTCACCAGCTTGCCCAGCACCTCGCCGGCCCGGCGCAGCAGTTCGTCGCCGGCGGCGTGGCCCCACTGGTCATTGGCGGCCTTCAGCCCGTTCAGGTCGATGATGATGATCGAGATCGGCGCCGGGCCGTTGCGGCGCAGGCGGTTCAGCTCGTCGACGAAGAAGGAGCGGTTGTAGAGCTTGGTCAGGACGTCGTGCTTGCCAAGGAATTCGAGATAGGCCTCGGCCGCCTTGCGCGCGGTGATGTCGGTCAGCGCCACCTGGACCAGCGACCAGTCGCGCTCGTGGCCTGGCAGGACCGAGAACTGCATGTGCAGATGCAGTTCCCTGCCGTCGATGGCGTAGTTCACGACCTCGCGCTGCTGGAACAGCTTGCCGTCCCAGAGATCGACCAACTGCTCGCGGAAGGGCCGGTTCATGCCGTCGCGGAAGATGTCGCCAAGGCGCAGCAGCAGCATCTCGATGTCGTCGGCGCCGAAAAGCTGCAGCGTGTGCCGGTTGACGTCGATGACGCGAATCTCACTCATGCAGCGGGTGACGAACTCGGGATGCACGTCGGTGAAGACGCGGAAGTCGATGATTCCCTTCAGCCGGATCTCATCGATCAGCCGCTTGACGCTGGAGAAGTCCTCGACCCAGAGCGAAACGGGCGAGTGGTGGAACAGGCCGCGGGCATATTGCTCGCTCGAGGCGAGGCCGCGGCGCGCCGTCTCGCGCTCCGTCACGTCCTCGATCGCCACCAGCACGCGCTCCCAGCCGGCTTCGTAGCCGGGCACGATGGTGCCCTTCAGCTGGATGTCGAGGCGCTTGCCGTTCAGCGTGTAGTTGACGGTATGGCTGGTGAATTCGGTGTCCCCGTTCCAGAGCTGGACCAGTTCGTCGACATGGGCGTGGAGCATGTCGTCGCGAAAGACCTTGCCGAGATTGGCGACCAGCTCTTCGAGGCTGTCCGCCTCTAGCAGGGAAAGCGTCTTGCGGTTGACCTTGAGTACGCGCAGGCGGCTTGAGCAGCTCTTCACGCGCGACAGGTCGGCGCGCAGATAAGCGCCGAGATCCGTGATCCCCGCCTGCCGCCACTCGTCGAAAAGCGCCTTCAGGCCGCTATAGTCTTCTTCCCATAGCGAAACCGGCGCGATGTCGAACATCTTGCTGTCGGTGTTCGGCTCACTCTGCATAGGTCCAACCCGCACGTTTCGGGGAGGGGCCAAAGCCTGGGATGACCACTTTGTTGACCCATCCCAAAGCAGCAGCGTTCCCAGCTTATGACAATTGTGTTGACCATCCCCTAAATGATGCGGGTTGGCTAGGGTGAGGATGTCGCGCTAGCGGGTGCGGCTCAGCGTTACCGAACCGATGCCGGCCGCGAGGTCGAGCCCCTTCTGTCCGGAAACCGAGAGCGGTTGCAGCGAGATGCCATTGCCGCCGCCGACCAGCACATTGGCGCCGAGCCCGACGCCGGCCGTAGCTTCCGCCGTGGCGCCCGCGTAGGTCCCGGCGAGATCGCCGTGCCGCCTGGACGGCTCGAGCACCGCCCAGACGATCTGCCCTCCGGTCGTGACGCCGACGTCGAGACCGATCCTGTTGATCTTGCCGCTGTAATACTCCGCGCCGCGCTTGGAGTTGTAGGTGCAATCGAGCCTCTTGCTGGATCCCACGATGAAGCCCATGCCGGGCGCTACCCGGCAGACGAGGGTGCCGGTGCGGGTCGCGGCGGTGGCTGTGCCGGCTCCGAGCGTCGAGATGGCGGCTAGCGTTGAAGCTGCTATGACGATTTTCAGGGAAGCGGACATGTCAAACCTCGTGCTAGGTGACAGTCAGGGGAAACGGCGGGTCGCGGCCATCGTTCCCGTCTTCCGGACCGGTTGCGGGCGGCGGACCATCAAGTCACTGTGATGAAACGGCGACCGCCGACGAACAGAATCTGCGCGAAGCGAGAAAGACGCGATCGAATGACCAAGCTGAAAATCACCGCCGGCCCGTTCACCTTCTACGGCAAGCTCGAGGAAGAACTCGCGCCGAAGACGACGGCCGTCTTCAAGTCGCTGTTGCCCTACCGCGAGAAGATCATCCATGTCCGCTGGAGCGGCGAGGGCTGCTGGATCCCGCTTGGCGATCTCGACCTCGGCCTCGGCTACGAGAACCACACCAGCCACCCGGCTCCGGGCGAGTTCATCCTCTATCCCGGCGGCATCAGCGAGACCGAGATCCTGCTCGCCTATGGCGGCGTCGACTTCTCGTCGAAGGTCGGCCAGCTCGCCGGCAACCATTTCCTGACGATCACCGAAGGCCGCGAGAACCTCGTCGCGCTCGGCAAGCTCACCCTCTGGAAGGGTGCGCAGGACATCGTCTTCGAACTGGCCGAATAAGCGGGCCGCTTCCAACGAATTCCCGGCGCGGCGCCAGCCGCCGCGCCGGGCTGGATGCCGCGCCGCCGGCCACCGCCATCCACAGCGAACGCACCGTTCGCCCCCAGGCCTTCCACAGGCCTTTGCCGTGCTTTTCAACTGCCTCTTTATAGGCTTGCCCACAGCTTCCGACGCGGCTTGTCCACAACCGGAGCCCAGGCGTCCCACAGCCCTTCCACAGGCTTTTCCATGACTTGTGCGCCGCTTGCGCACCGATCCGGGGCGGCTGTCGCCGGTGCGTTTCCCTAATCTAGAAATCCATTTGACTTAATAAATCGCCCGTCTAACGTAGGGGTATCGGACGGGAGTGACGATGGCCCTGCGCGGTACGAACCAGGAGTTTGGGCGGCCCTATAACCGGCGGATCGTGCTCGAGACGATCCGGCTGGAGGCGCCCATTGCCCGTGGCGACATCGCCCGCCAGGTCGGCCTCACCGTCCAGACCGTTTCCACCATCATCCGCGAACTGGAACTGCAGGGCTTCGTCATGGGCGCCCGCGAGGCGCCGAAGGGCAGGGGGCTGCCGCGCACCAGCCTGATGCTCAACCCGGACGGCGGCTTCGCCATCGGTCTGCACGTGACGCCGGTCGGCATCGGCGCGGCGCTGGTCAATCTGGCCGGCGACATCATCGGCAGCCGCTATCACGCGCTCGCGCCCGTAACCCCGGAGCGGTCCTTCGAGATCTTCGAGATCCTGATCGCGGAGATGCGGGCGCTCAGGCCCGAGGGGCGGATGCTTGGCATCGGCGTCGCCATGCCGGGGCCGAACGACGTCGAATCCATGAGCTTCGTTGGTCCGACGACGCTCGAGGGCTGGAAGGGCGTCGATGTCGGCGCCCGCCTCACCGCGATGACCGGGCTTCCGACCTTCGTCGGCACCGAGCCGAGCGCCGCGGCGCTGGGCGAGCGCCTCTATGGCAAGGGGCGGGGCCTCAGTTCCTTCTACTATCTCTATGTCGGCGTCGGCTTCGGCGGCGCCATGGTGCATGGCGGCAGCGTGCTGCTTGGCGCGCATGGCAATGCCGGCGAGATCGGCCATATCCCGCTCGTGCCGGACGGCGACCTCTGCCCCTGCGGCAATCGCGGTTGCCTCGAGCGCTACGTGTCGCAGGAGGCGCTCGACCGCCGCCTCAAGGCCGTCGGCCCGACCGCACGCGTCGAGACGGCGCTGGAAGATCATCCAGAGGTCGTCGAGGCTTGGATCGTCGAGACCGCCCCCGTGCTGCGGCGGGCGATCGCCACGATCGAGAACCTGTTCGATCCGGAAGGCATCGTCATCTCGGGCTTCGTCTCCGAGGCACTGCTGCGCCGGCTGTTCGCCGCGACCGAGCCGCTGATGCATTCCGTCGCCGAACGCAGCGGGCGAACGTCGCCGCGGCTGCTGCTCTCGACCGAGGGCAAGGACGCCGTCATGCGCGGCGCCGCCGCGCTGGCGATCTCCGGCGTGCTGTCGCCCCGATTTGGCCTCCTCTTCGCCGGCGAGGAGGAGCGGGCCGAGCGCGATCCGATCATGGCCGGCCCGACCAAGAAGGAGGTAGCTGCATGACCACCGAAGCCCCGCTCCTGCGGCTCGAGAACATTTCCAAAAGCTTCGGCGCGATCCAGGCGCTGCGCGACATCTCTTTCGAGATCGGGCGCGGCGAAGTCGTTGCTCTGCTGGGCGACAATGGCGCCGGCAAGTCGACGCTGGTGAAGATCATCTCGGGCGGCCTGGAGCCGAGCTCCGGCAAGGTCGTCTATGACGGCGCCGAACGCCATTTCACCTCGCCGGCCGACGGCAAGGCGGCGGGCATCGAGACGGTCTACCAGGACCTGTCGCTCTGCACGAATGTCGACGTCGTCGCCAACTTCTTCATGGGCCGCGAGATCGTGAAGAAGGTTTTCGGCGTGCCGGTGCTGCAGGAAAAGGAAATGGAGGCCGTGGTCGCCAAGGCGATGGCCGCCGCCGGCACCAAGATTCCGTCGCTCCGCACCAATGTCGAGCATCTCTCCGGCGGCCAGCGCCAGGCGATCGAGCTGAACCGCTTCGTCCATTGGGGCGGCAAGCTCGTGCTCCTCGACGAGCCGTTCGCCGCGCTCGGAGTCGAGCAGACGCGGCGCGGCCTCGAACTGATCCGGCGCATCGCCGACCAGGGCATCGGCGTCGTCTTCATCACCCACATCATGAGCCAGGCCTTCCAGGTCGCCGACCGCATGGTCGTGATCCGGCAGGGCAAGGTGGCGGGCGACGTGCGACGGGAGGAGACCTCGCCGGACGAGATCGTGCATCTGATCACCGGCGAGGCATTGGGCGGCCGCGCGCGGACTGTCGGCCAGGAGAACGGCCAAGCCCAGCACGCGGGATAGGGCTGGTTCAACAGCTCATCCGGACTTCCAGACTGAACGACAAGAACGAAGGGAACAGCAAGATGAAGCGACTTATGGGACTTCTGGCGGGAGCCGTCGTGCTCGGCGCCGCGACCTTCCTGACCCCGGCCGCATGGGCCGCGGACAAGGGCAAGATCTACTATCTCGTGCCGACGCTGCTGGACGAATTCCAGACCGGCTCGGTGACGGCGATCACCAAGTTCATGAAGGATGTCGGCTACGAGACGGTCGCGCTCAACGCCGACAACAAGACCGACGTCCAGCAGGGCCAGATGAACGACGTCATCGCCCTGAAGCCGGCCGCGATCGTGCTCGCCGCCGTCGACTTCAACGCCCTGAAGCCGCAGATCGAGGCGGCGCGCGCCGCCGGCATCCCCGTGATGCAGTTCGACCGCCAGATCACCTCGACCAAGAGCGACCTGACCTCGGTCGCCGGCACCGTCGAGATCGGTCATGTCGCGGCCGGCGAAGTAGAGCGCCTGCTCAAGGAGAAGAACGGCGCCGTGAAGGGCAAGGTGCTGCAGGTCCTCGGCGACCCCGGCGATCCCTACACGCTCGACATCCAGAAGGGCTTCGAGGAGAAGATGAAGGCGTTCCCGGACGTCACCATCATCTCCAAGCCGGCCATGCAGTGGGAAGCGTCGAACGCCGGTTCGATCGTCGCCGACCAGCTGCTCGCCAATCCCGACATCGACCTGATCTTCGTGCACGCCGCCCATCTCTCGGTCGCCGCCGTCGCTTCGCTCGAAGCGGCCGGCAAGAAGCCGGGCGACGTCCTGCTCGTCTCGTCGAACGGTGCGCCGGTCGGCCTCGACCTGATCCGCAAGGGCTGGCAGCAGGTTGAAGTCGAGCAGCCGCTCTTCGCCCAGGCGGCGGCGCTCGCCATGTTCGCCGACAAGGTCGTCAACAAGCAGGAGATCAAGCCCGGCACCTATGACGTGCTCGGTCTCGAAGGCGTCATGACGATCGAGGACTGGGGTCCGAACATCAAGATCCCGGGCGCCGCGATCACCAAGGACAACATCGACGACCCGCGTTTCTGGGGCAACATGAAGACCCCGGAAGCACCGGTGAAGTCGGTC
>JAFKJZ010000170.1 GCA_017305815.1 Hyphomicrobiales bacterium | reverse complement strand
AACGAGCCCTGGTCACGGGCGCCGCCATGGGCATCGGCCGCGCCGTTGCCGAAAGGCTGGCGCGCGACAAGGCGTCCATGGTCCTGCTCGATCTCGCCGCCGAGCCGCTGCAGGCGCTGGCTGGCGAGTTGCGCGAGCAGGGATGCGACGTGCATGTAGTCATCGGTTCCGTCGCCGACCGCGCCGTCTGCGAACAGGCGGCTTCCGCCGCCAGGGAGGCATTCGGCGGGCTGGACCTGCTCTCCCACAATGCCGGCATCCAGCGCTACGGCACGGTCGAGACGACGGACGATGCGCTCTGGGACGAGGTGATGAACGTCAACCTCAAGGCGGCCTAGCTGATCTCGCGCGCCTCAATGCCGATGCTGCGCGAGAGCCATGGCGCCATCGTGCTGATGTCGTCGGCGCAGGGCCTCGCCAGCCAGGAGGGCGTGCTCGCCTACTCCGTCGCCAAGCACGGCCTGATCGGCATGACGAAATCCATGGCCGTCGACTATGCGCCGCTCGGCGTTCGGGTCAACGCCGTCGCGCCCGGCGCCGTCAACACGCCTATGCTGCGCGACGCGGTGGCGCTGAACGACGACCCGAAGGCGCTCTGGCGCGTGCTCGACGGCATGCATCCGCTCGGGCGCACGGCGCGGCCGGAAGAAATCGCCGAGGTGGTCGCCTTCCTCGGTTCGAACGCCGCCTCCTTCGTGACGGGCGAAGTCGTCCGCGTCGATGGCGGCCTGCTGTCCCGCATCGGCGGCTCCCCGCGCAAGGATTAAGCCCGTGTCCAACGTCACCCTTCGCGAACTGGTCAAGGTCTATGGCCGCCAGGTGGCCGTCAAAGGCATCGACCTCGAGATCGAGGCCGGCAGCTTCGTCGCCTTCGTCGGCCCTTCCGGCTGCGGCAAGTCGACGACGCTCCGGATGATCGCCGGACTCGAAAGCGTCTCGCATGGCGACATCGTCATCGGCGGACGACGCGTCAACGACGTGCCCTCGCGCGACCGCGGCATCGCCATGGTGTTCCAGTCCTATGCGCTCTACCCGCACATGACCGTCTACGAGAACATGGCCTTCGCCCTCAAGGTGGCGAAAGTCCCGCGGGAGGAAATCGACCGCCGCGTCCGCCACGCCGCCGACATCCTGCGCCTGACGGACTACCTCGACCGCCGCACGACGGCGCTCTCCGGCGGCCAGCGCCAGCGTGTCGCGATGGGCCGCGCCATCATCCGCGAGCCGCAGGTCTTCCTGTTCGACGAACCGCTCTCCAATCTCGACGCCCAGTTGCGCTCGGCGATGCGGGTCGAGATCAAGCGGCTGCACCAGCGCCTCGGCACGACGGCGATCTACGTGACGCATGACCAGATCGAGGCCATGACCATGGCCGACAAGATCGTCATCATGCGCGATGGACTGATCGAGCAGGCCGGCGCGCCCCTCGACGTCTTCGAGCGCCCGGCGACCCAGTTCGTCGGCCAGTTCATCGGCTCTCCCGCCATGAACATCCTCGCCGGCCGGATCGCCCGCGATGCCGACGGCAAGGTCGCCGTCGCCGTCGACAGCGGTCCGGTGATCGCGATCGACCCGGACGGCTTCGCGCCGCTCGAGCCCGGCCGCCGGGTCTCGCTGGGCATCCGCTCCGAGGACATCGTGCCGGAAGGGCACGGCATGCCGCCCGACAGGGCGCACCGCTTCGACGCGCGCGTCACGCTGACCGAGTCGCTCGGCAACGAAACCCTGATCTTCGCCGAATTCGGCGGCACGGACGTGACCAGCCGGATGCAGCGGCCGAGGCCGGTCTCCGAGGGGGAGACCCTGACCTTCCTGCTGAACACGGAACGATTGCACCTCTTCGAGGCGGATACAGGCCGCTCGTTGCGCAGATAACAGAACGAAAACGCAAACGCTCTGGAGGAGAGCCATGCAGAAGAAACTGACCAAGCTCCTGGCCGCGGCGGCCCTGGGCCTCGCCTTCACGGCGACGGCCGCTTCGGCCGATCCCGTCACGGTCTTCCACGACAAGCCGTTCTACCAGTCCGGCTGGGACGGCCTGACCGCCGCCGCCAAGAAGGACGGCATCGACCTCAACTTCAGCGCCTACGCCACCGACCAGTTCCAGGCCTATATCCAGTCGAGCCTGATGTCGGGCGAGGCGCCGCAGGCCTTCACCTGGTGGAACGGCACCAAGCTGAAGGAAATCGTCGACAGCGGCCAGCTGGCGCCGCTCGACGACCTCTGGGCCAAGAAGATCGCATCCGGCGAATATGATGCCTCGAGCGCCGCGCCGTTCACCGTCGACGGCCATATCTACGGCATGCCGACCGGCCTGAACCGCTGGGTGGTGCTCTACAACAAGGCGCTGTTCGAGAAGGCCGGCATCGCCAAGCCGCCGGCGACCTGGGAGGAACTGATCGCCGCCGCCGACAAGCTGAAGGCCGCCGGCATCACGCCCTTCAACGCCACCATCCAGGACGGCTGGCGCGGCTTCGTCTGGTTCCAGGAGCTCCTGATCCGCACCAATCCGGAAGCCTATGCAGCCCTCAACCAGGGCAAGCTCAAATACACGGACGAGCCGGTCAAGAACGTCTTCAAGATCTGGACCGACTTCTACCAGAAGGGCTACTTCACCGACCCGACCAGCCAGGAGGAGCCGCTCGACTTCGCCCGCGGCAAGGCTGGCATGTACCTGTTCGGCGACTGGGTCATCGGCCTCGTCGAAAAGGGCGGCGTGAAGGCCGGCACCGATTTCGGCGCCTTCATCATGCCGAACGTCGATCCGTCGCTGCCCAACTCCGTCATCGTCGAAGGCGCGCCGATCGTCATCACCAAGGCCGGCATGGAGAACCCCGACGTCGTCAAGTTCGCCGACTGGTACATGGGCGAGAACGCCATGAACAGCTGGGCGACCGATCCCGGCCTCTACGCGGGCAACCTCAAGGCCAAGACGCCGAACCCCATCATCACCGACCTCGCCAAGATCGCGACCGACGGCAAGTACAACTCGATCACCCGCTACTGGGAGGCCTCGCCGTCCGAGATCGTCCTGCCGGCGGTCGAGGAGTTCAACCGCTTCATGACCAACCCGTCGCCGGAACAGGCGGAGAAGGCCATGGCGAACATCGAGGCGATCGCCTCGCAATACTGGGCCAGCCACCAGTAACCGACGATCCCCGGCAGGACCGCCCCGCGCGGCCCTGCCGGTACCTGCAGGGGAGACACGACGTGACGCGAGATCCAAGAGCCTTTGTCCTGCCGCCCGGCGCACCGTCGATCGACGCGATGATCGCCGCCGAACGCCGCCGCGCCCGCAAGAGGCTCTGGACGGCGCTCGCCTTCATGGCGCCGGCGATCGGCTTCGTCGCGATCTTCCTGCTGCTGCCGGTCGTCTTCAATCTCTACGCTTCGCTGACGCAATGGGCGAAATTCTCCGGCCTCAACCAGTTCGCGGGGCTCGCCAACTACCAGCGCCTCGCCTCCAACCCGAAATTCTTCGACGCCACCTGGAACACGATGATCTGGGTCGCCGTGTCCTTCGTGCTGCCGGCCACCATCGGCCTGTCGCTGGCCATGCTGGTGCGCGGCGTGAAGGGCGAGGAGACGTTCAAGTCGATCTTCTTCCTGCCGCGCATGTTCTCGGCCACCGCCGTCGGCGTCGTCTGGTATTACGTCTATGCCAATGAGGGCATCATCAATTCCGGCCTGCGCGCCGTCGGCCTCGGCGGGCTCGCCAATCGCTGGCTCTACGAGAGCCACCTCGCCACCCCGGCGATGATCGTCACCCATATCTGGCAGCAGGTCGGCCTGATGATGGTGCTGCTCCTGATCGGCCTCAACGCACTGCCGAGCGAGCCAATGGAGGCGGCCAAGGTCGATGGCGCCTCGCGCGGCCAGATCTTCCGCCACATCATCCTGCCGCTGCTGATGCCGACGCTGATCATGGTTACCACCGTCTCGGTGCTCGCCGGCTTCACGTCCTTCGACCTGGTCTGGGTGATGGGCCGCGACTTCCCCAACCGCTCGACGCTGACGCTTTCCGTCAACCAGTACTGGGAATCGTTCCGCGCCGGTTACTGGGCCTATGGCTCGGCCATCGCCGTCGTCCTGGGCATCATCGCGATGAGCATTTCCTGGTCGCTCGGCGCGCTCCAGCACCGTCTCGACAAGCGCTGAGGTTTCTCCATGTCCGCAACGACCTTCGACCTCGCCAGCCTCGACTTCGACGCCATCGCCCGCCGCAGCGACCAGGCGCGCACCCAGCGCGTCGTGATGTTCGCGATCACCGCCATCCTGGCGCTCGCCTGGGTGACGCCGTTCTATTACCTCGCCATCTCGATCTTCAAATCGAACGCCGAATACGGCATGGGCAGCCCGCTCGCGCTGCCGAGCCGGTGCTGGAGAATGTCGCCGAGGCCTGGACCAAGGCCAAGATGGGCTCGGGCATGCTGAACTCGCTGATCTACGGCGTGGTCGGCGGCGCGGCGGCGATCTTCATCGCGGCGCTCGCCTCCTACGGGCTGACCCGGATCGATTTCCGCGGCAAGGGCTTCTGGTTCATGCTGATCTTCTCGGGCACCATCTTCCCGCTGCAGATGTACCTGATCCCGCTTTTCATGGGCTACAACAAGCTCGGGCTGACCAATTCGCGCCTCGGCATGATGCTGTTCTACACCGCCGTCTGCATCCCCTTCCCCGTGCTGGTGCTCCGCAACTACATGGCCGGCCTGCCGCGCGAGATGGACGAGGCGGCGCGCATCGACGGCTGCTCGGAATTCCGCATCTTCCGCTCGATCATCCTGCCGAATTGCTGGGCGCCGATGGCGACCCTGTTCCTGATCCAGTTCACCTGGATCTGGAACGACCTGATCTTTTCCATGGTTCTCACCAACCGCGAGGATGCACGCTCGCTCATGAACGGGCTGATGGTGCTACAAGGCAGCTATGCCAACACCACGCCGAACGTCGTGATGACGGCGACCCTGCTCGCCAGCCTGCCCAGCGTCCTGCTGTTCCTGCTGCTGCGCAGACACTTCATGAATGGTCTGAAACTGCAGAGCCTGTAGGATCCCGGAAATGGCGCGAGACAGCGTGGCCCGACCCAGTTCGGTCTTCTATCCCGAGACGACGGCTGCCGGATCCGTGGCGCAACGGACCTTCGACATCCTGCTCGACGAGATCATGGCGTTCCGCCTGAAGCCGTTCGAGCTGATCTCGGAAAAAGGCCTGTCAGAGGCGCTGGGGGTCAGCCGCACGCCGGTGCGCGAGGCGCTCGCCCGGCTGGCGAGCCTCGGCCTGATCGACATCTACGCCCAGCGCGGCAGCGTCGTAGCGCCGCTGCGCCTGGCCAACCTGCGCAAGTCGCAGTTCCTGCGCGAGGCGCTGGAGGTCGGCCTGATCGCCCGCGCCATCGAAAGCCCGGAGCGCGACGAACTGGTCCGCAAGCTCCGGAACGAGCTGGCGATCCAGGACACGCTGCTGCAGATATCCGACGACCAGCGCTTCTTTCGCTCCGACGAACTGTTCCACCAGCACATCGCCGCCTATGCCGGCTTCCCCGGCATCTGGGCCGATATCAGCGCCGCCAAGCTGCACATGGACCGCTTCCGCCATCTGAGCTTTCCGCGCATGGACAGCGTCGCCGAGGTCATCGAGCAGCACCGGACCATCGCCGCCGCCATCGAGCGCGGCGACCAGCAAGCGGCCGAGGCGGCGATGCGCCACCATCTGCGCCGCGTCTTCTCCGTGCTCGGCCGGGTCCAGGAACGCTACCCGGAGTATTTCTCGGCCTCGAACCAGCCCGAACCGTCGCGCATCCAGCGCTTCGAGGGCGAGATCCGGGTCGGCGAACCCGTGACGTCCTGACGTTCCTTCCGTCCCGAGGCCGCCTTGAAACGGCGCCCCGGCGCTCTCTTTAAGGAGAAGCCGGGCCACGTTCCGGCGTGCAGCAACACGTCTTCCATCGGGATGGATCATGAAAACCTACAAGGTCGGCTACTTCATCGGCAGCCTCGCCAAGGGCTCGATCAACCGCAAGCTCGCCGGCGCGCTGATCAAGCTGGCGCCGCCGAACCTGCAGTTCACCGAGATCTCGTTCAAGGACCTGCCGCTTTACAGCTATGATTACGACGCCGATTTCCCCCCGGTCGCCAAGGCGTTCAAGGCGGCGATCGCCGAGAACGACGCGCTGCTGTTCGTCACGCCGGAATACAATCGCTCGATCCCCGGCGGCCTGAAGAACGCCATCGACTGGGCAAGCCGGCCCTATGGCACCAACTCCTTCGCCCGCAAGCCCTCGGCGGTGATCGGCACCTCGCCGGGAGCCATCGGCACCGCCGTCGCGCAGCAGAGCCTGCGCAGCGTGCTCTCCTTCTGCAACGCGCCGCAGATGAACGCGCCGGAGGCCTATATCCAATTCAAGCCGGGCCTGATCGATGACCAGGGCGAGGTCACGGACGAATCGACCGAGACCTTCCTGCGCGGCTACATGGAATCCTTCCACATCTTCATCGCGCGGGTAATGCAGGTTCTGCCGCGCGACGCCTGATCGCCCCCTGCCGCACCGCGCGACCGGCCTACCCAAGCCGGACGAGGTGGCGCGGCAAATCGTTCAGGATCTCGATGCCGGTCTCCGTGACGAGGAGGCTGTCCTCGATCGTCAGCGCGCCGATGCCCTTGCCGTAGAACGGCGTCTCGAAGGCGAGCGTCATGCCGGGTTCGAGGACGACATCGCTGTCGGCGGCGAAGAATGGCCACTCCTCGGAACCGACGCTGGCGCCGATCGAATGGCCGTAATGGCCGCGCCGATAGCCAGGGTAGCCGGCGGCGCGCATGGCGCCGACCGTCGCCTCGAAGACGTCACGCATCAGCGCGCCCGGGCGGATCGCCGAAAGCCCGGCCTCGTAGGCGGTTTCCAGCGCGGCATGGACGTCGCGCGCGATCCGGTCCGGCTCGCCGTACACGAAGCTGCGCGCCGTATCCGAATTATAGCCCTCGACGATGCAGCCGACATCCGCCTTGAGGATGGCGCCGGGGACCACCGCTCCGCCGCCGCTCCATGGATCGGGGCCGACCGACATGTAGTCCCAAAGGCCGGTCAGGCCGGGCTCGCCACGCGCCAGGACGGCCGCGGCGACGCCATCGCGCCAGAGCCGGGTCATGTCCTTCGGCGTATGGCCGGCCTCGATGCCGGCGGCGAGCGCGTGGAAGCCCGCGTCCGCCAGCGCGCAGGCACGGCGGACGCAGTCGATCTCCCGCGCCGACTTGACCATCCGCAACCGGCGCAGCACCTCCGAGCCATCGACCCATTCGATCTCCGGCAGCGCTTCCTTCAGAATGGCAAAATCGGCGGCCGGCATGAATTCGAGATCGACGCCGATCCGCGCCCGGTCGAGCCCGTTTTCGCGCAGCAGGTCGCCCAGAACGGCGAAGGCCCCGGAAGCGGAATAGGTGGTCGGACGCGGCGGGAAGCTCGCTTCGCCGCCATTTTCGAGACGATAGGCTTCCGTCACCAGCGCAGCCGTATCGACGCCGGCCGGATCCAGGCCTTCGATATCGACCAGATCGATCCAGAGCGGATGGGTCCGCAGGTCGATCTCCGGCGCGCGGCGCGCCAGCACGTCGGCATTGAGATCGCCGACCACGGCGCCGATCCGCGCCGCCGGATCGGACGGCACCAGCGCCGTCGCACCACCGGCTCGCCGCCACATGGCGGGTACCCCGGCCGGCAAGCCGGTCGCATAGGTGAAATTCTCCGGCTGGGTCAGCACCAAGGCGTCCAGCCGGCGCTCGTTCAGGAGGCGCCGGGCGCGTTGCCGGTCAAGGTCAGCCATGATCAGCCCTCCCCCTCATAGCCATAGTCGGCGCGCGCCGCGGCGGCCGAGATGAAGCCATCGCGAAGATCGTCGCGGATCTTGGCCGGATCGCGGCCGGCGGGATCGCCATGGCCGCCGCCGCCCGGCATTTCCAGGATCAGCCGGCGGCCGGCCGGGATCGTCTGGTTGCCCTTCGAGCGCAGCACCGTGCCGTCGTCGAGACGGAGCAGGCCGCGCCGCCCCTCCACACCGCCGTCGCGGCCGCGCGGACCATAGACGGTGCGGTCATAGGCGGCGTTGATGGCGAAGGGCTTGCCCTCGCCGTTCTCGATCTCGATCACCTGGCCGAGGCCGCCGCGCTGGCGACCGGCGCCGCCGCTGTCGATCAGATACTCCTTGCGGCGGAACACCACCGGCGTGATCGTCTCGGTGATCTCGACCGGCACGTTGCGCACGCCGCTCGGAAACGCCGTCGCCGAAAGCCCGTCGGCGCGCGGCCGCGCGCCGGTGCCGCCATTGTGGAAGCTCGCGACGATGAAGCTGGTCGCACCGCGCAGTTCCTCGGCCGTGGCGTCGACGCGGCCGGGGCCACCGCTGAGCACGATCGGCCAGAGCGGCGAGGCGCTCTCGGCCGGCACGGCGAGGCCGGGCACCTGCGCGAGGCAGCCGATGACGAGATCGGGCAAGAGCTGCCCCAGTATGTGGCGCGATACGACCGGCGCGGGGCGCTGCACGTTCAGGATACTGTCGGCCGGCGCCGTGACGCGGATGGTCGCGAGCGAGGCGGCATTGTTCGGTACGGTCGGCGCGACGATGCACTTCACGCCGAAGGAGGCATAGGCCTCGGTGTAGCAGATCGGCACGTTGACGGCGTAGGGCGACGGCCCGTCCGTGCCGGCGAAGTCGACCAGGATCGCGTCCTCGGTGACGGTCAGCGCCGCCTCCAGCCGGATCGGCCTGTCGACGCCGTCGGCGGTGAGGCTGTGCCGCCAGGTGCCCTTCGGCAGCGCCGCGATCGCGGCGAGGCTCGCCTCGTGGCTGCGCGCGAAGATGAAGCCGCCGATCTCGTCGAGGTTCGCAAGGCCGTATTCCCGCATCAGGCCCAGCAATTGCCGGCCGCCGGCCTCGTTCGAGGCGATCAGCGAATAGAGGTCGCCACGCACCGCGACGGGATCGCGGACATTGACCGAGATCAGCTCGAACAGCGGCTCGACGATCGCGCCGCCGTCGACGATCCGCGAGATCGGGATGTTCAGCCCCTCCTCATAGACCTGCCGGCTCTCGATGGCCGTGTTGCGGCCGCCGATGTCGACGATGTGCACGGTCGCCGCGAAATGCGCGACCGGACGCCCGTCGAGGAACACCGGCGTCACCACCACGACGTCGTTCAGGTGTCCCGTGCCCATCCAGGGATCGTTGGTAATGAAGACGTCGCCGGGCTTCATCGTCGCGGCCGGGAAGCGCGCCAGGAAATGCGACACCGACTTCGCCATCGAATTGACGTGGCCGGGCGTGCCGGTGACGGCCTGGGCGAGCATCCGGCCCTCGACGTCGAACACGCCGGCCGAGAGGTCGCCGGCCTCGCGCGTCGCGGTGCTGAAGGCGGTGCGGATCAGCGTCTGCGCCTGCTCCTCGACGACCGAGATCAGGCGGCTCCACATCACCTGAAGCTGGATTTCGGAATGCACGGCCCGGCTCATGCTGCGGCTCCCGCTTGCTGCTTCGCCTTGAGGCGGATGTGGCCCGCGGCGTCGATCACCGCGTCGAAGCTGCGCGGCACGATCGTCGTCGTCTGCGCCTCGGTGATGACGGCCGGACCGGCGACCCGGTCGCCCGGCGCCAGCGCCGTGCGGTCATGCGCCGGCATGGCGACGAAGGCCTCGACGGCCGGGTCGAACACGTCGCGCGTGGCGGCCGGCGGCGGCGCTTCGCGCGTCGCGCCGATCGCAACCGGCGTCACCGCGCCCGGCTCGGTCGAGACGGTCACGGTCCAGGTCAGGATCTCGACGTCGAGGCCCGGAATGACCCGGCCATACAGCGCCTGGTAGTTACGCTCGAACTCGGCGCGCAGCGCCGCCGCGTCATCGGGTCCGAAATCGCGCACCGGCATGGCGACGACGACCTCGTGGCCCTGGCCGCGATAGCGCATATCGGCGCTGCGCAGCTCGACCAGCCGCGCGTCAGGGGCGCCCTTCTGCACCTCGGCCCGCGCCCGCGCCGCCATGTCGGCGAGCGTGGCGTTGATCGGCGCGGCGTCGAAGGCGGAAAGCCGCGTGAACAGGCTCTGAACCAGTTCGAAGGCAATCGGCGCGCGCAGGAACCCGACGGCCGAGCCAACGCCGGCCGAGGCCGGGATGATGACCTCGCTGATGCCGAGCTTCTCCGCGACGCGGCCGGCATGCAGCGGCGCCGCGCCACCGAAGGCGATCATGGTGCGCGCCTCGAGGCTCTTGCCGCGCTCGACGGCGTGCACGCGGGCGGCGCTCGCCATGTTCTCCTCGACGACCTCGCTGACGCCATAGGCGGCGATTTCCGTCGAAAGCGAGAGCGGCGCGCCGACCGCGCGATCGAGCGCCGTACCGGCCAGCGCGGCGTCGAGCGTCAGCCGGCCGCCGGCGAAGCCCTTTGGCGCGATGCGACCTAGCAGCACGTCGCAATCGGTGACCGTCGGCTCCGCGCCGCCGAGGCCGTAGGAGGCCGGACCCGGCGAGGAGCCGGCGCTTTCCGGGCCCACAGTAATGCGCCGCGCCGTGTCGACCGCCGCGATCGAGCCGCCGCCGGCGCCGATCTCGACCATCTCGATCACAGGGATGCGCACCGGCAGGCCACTGCCCTTGGCGAAGCGGTAGCGCCGGTCGACCTCAAAGAACCTGGACTTCTGCGGCAGGTGATCGTCGATCAGGCAGATCTTGGCGGTGGTGCCGCCCATGTCGAAGGAGAGTATTTCGGAGAGGCCGCATTCGGCCGCGAGCTGCGCCGCGAGGATGGCGCCGCCGGCAGGGCCGGATTCGACCAGCCGGATCGGGAAACGGCCGGCCGTCTCGAAGGTGGTGAGCCCGCCGCCCGAGGTCATCAGGAATTTCGGGCAGGTCGCGCCGGCGTCGTCCAGAAGCGCCTCCAGCCGCACCAGGTAGGACGCCATCAGCGGCTGCACATAGGCGTTGGCGCTCGCGGTCGAAAAGCGCTCATATTCGCGGATCTCGGGGCAGACCTCGGCCGACAGCGTGATGCGCAGCTCCGGCAGGCTTTCGGCGAGGATCTCGGCGGCGCGGATCTCGTGCCGGGCATCGACATAGGAATGCAGGAAGCCGATGGCGACGCTCTCGATGCGCTCGGCCCGGAGCACCGGCACAAGCGCCGCGACGGCCGCCTCGTCGAGCGGCTCCAGCGTCTCGCCGCGCGCGTTGATGCGTTCCGGCACGGTGAAGCGCAGGCGGCGCGGCACCAGCGGCTGCGGCTTGTCGATGAACACGTCGTACTGGTCGAAGCGGTTCTCGTAGGCGATCTCGACGCTGTCGCGGAAGCCGCCCGTCGTGATCAGCGCGGTGCGCGCGCCCTTGCGCTCGATGATCGCGTTGGTGGCGAGCGTGGTGCCGTGCACGATCAGCGTCAGCTCGGATGCCGCGATGCCGGCCTCGCCGAGCAGGAAGGAAATGCCCTCCATCGCGCCGCGCTCGGGCGCGTCGGGCGTGGTCAGCACCTTGGTCGAGAGCGCGCCCTCCGGTCTTTCGAGGACGACATCGGTGAAGGTTCCGCCGATATCGAAGGCAAGCCGGGCAAAGCGTGTCATGGCAACCGATTCCAGCCGCGACCGCGGCGCATGATGGGAGCCCGGACGGATCCGGGAGCCATGCCCGGACCGGGGCCCGGGCATGGACGATCGATCAGGCGGCGCGCGACAGCCGTTCCGCACGGGCGGCGCGGGTCGCCGCCTCGTCGATGGCGAAGTCCTCGCCGATCACCACGCCGTAGTCCGCGAACGCGCCATCCCGCGTGACATAGCCGTCGATGACGTCCTCGCGGACCGCCTCGGGCGGGCGCTCCATGGCCTCGCCCCAGCCGCCGCCGCCGCCGCGAATGGTGCGGATGGCGCCGCCGGCCTCGAGCGGGTGCATGAAGGCGTATTCGGGGATCTCGGTCTCGACGCCGTCGGGCGTCGCCAGGTAGACGCGGTTCGAGGCGCCGTGTTCGCCGCCGACCATGCCCTTGGCCGTATGGCGCACGCCCTCCATCATCACGCTGGTCTGGTTGGGAACCAGGTGCTGCGTGATCGTCTCGAGGCCGGGCGCGCCGCGCCAACGGCCGGCGCCGGTCGCGTCGGACACATATTCGTGCTTCAGGATCCGGGTCGGGTACTGGATCTCCGTCATCTCGATCGAAGGCAGGATCACGCCCGTCATCAGCGGCGGATAGAGGCCCCAGCCGTCGGTCTCGTAGGCGGCGCCCGCACCGCCGGTGAAGCCGATGAAGTTCAGGAACACCCACATGCGCTCGTCGTCATAGCTGCCGTAGGACATGGCGAGCGGCATCTTGTGCGCATTGACGCCGACGCGCTTGGGGGCGCATTGCGCCAGCGCCAGCAGCACCGCCTCGGTCACCTCGGCGCCGGCCGAGCAGGTGCAGGTGCCGACCGGAGCGGGCCGGTTCGGGTTGATCACCGTTCCCTCGGGCGCGATCACCGTCACCGGCGCCATGCAGCCCTCGTTGATCGGGATGTCCTCGTCGCAGCAGGTCGTCAGCCCGATGAAGATGAACGACATCGTGTTGGCGATCGGGCTGTTGATGAAGCCCTTCACCTGCGGATCGGTGCCGGTGAAATCGAGCGTCAGGTCCGATCCCTTGACGATCGCCTTGCAGGCGACCTTGACGTCGCGCTGGCCCTGGTAGTCGTGGTCGACGAAGGTCTCGGCGTAATATTCGCCGTCGGCCCAGCTCTCGATCTCGGCCCGCACGCGGCGCTCGGAATAATCGACATTCGACTGGATGGCGGTGCGCACGGTGTCGAGGCCGTAGCGGTCGAACAGCTCGCCGATGCGCCGGCTCGCCAGCTGGCAGGCGCCGATCATCGAATCGAGATCGCCGTTGATCCAGTGCGCGATGCGGTTGTTGGCGACGATGAGGTCGAACATGTCGGCCCGCTTCTCGCCGCGCTCGACGATCTTGACCGGCGGCATGACCAGCCCGTCCTGCCAGACGTCGCGGGCATGCGGATTATAGCCGCCCGCGACCGGCCCGCCGACATCGCCCATATGGGCGCGCACCGCCGGGAACAGGATCGGCTTGCGGTCGTGGAACACCGGCGTGACGATCACGAGATCCGGGATATGCGTGCCGCCATTGTAGGGGTCGGAGGCGAGGATGACGTCGCCCGGCTGCAGATCGTACTTGAACGCGTCGATCGCGCGGTCGACCGCCATGGCCACGGCGTAGAGATGCAGCGTGCAGCCCGGCGACTGGGCGACGAGACGGGACTTCATGTCCTTCATCTCGAAGATGGCGGTGGTGAAGTCGTGCGCCTCGTTGAACACCGGCGACCGCGCCGTGCGCGTCACGGTGGCGCTCATCTCGTCGGCGATCGTGTTCAGCGAGCCGGCGACGACCTGCGACAGAACAAAGCTTCTCTTATCCATCGACGCGCTCCGCATAGGCCGGATAGACGAATTCGATCAGGCCGCCCGGCGGGATCACCACCAGCACGGCACTCTCCAGGACCCGGCGCACGCCTTCGACGACCAATGTCAGCCGGCCGCGCGGGCCGCCCTGGTCGCGCGGCACGAAGAAATTGCCCTCGAGCTCCGGCCCGTCATTGCGGATGACCGCGTGGATCAGGCCGTCATCACCGATCTCGCGGCTGACGAGGTTGAAGTGCTCGCGCGCCTCCAGCACCTCGGCCGACGGCATCTGCCGGCGACCGGCGAGCACCGGCGGTCCCCAGCCCTGGGCGGAGAGCGCGAAGCCGGGATCGAGGCTGATCGGCGGGTTGTCCTCGGCGCCGATCGGCAGGAAGGCGAGCACGGCCGGCTGCACGCCGTCGAGCCGAGCCTCGTCAGGGGCCACGCCGCCATGCAGCGCCGCGCGCACCAGCCGCACCAGATGATGCGCCGTCACCGCGTCCGAGAGCCCGGTCGCGGCCGGCATCACCGGATCGACCAGCGAACCCTTCGGCGCCGTCATGCTGACGAGCTGCAGATGGCCGTCGTTCAGCGTCGTCGTGTCGAGCGTCTCGGCGAGCGCCGCGACCAGCGCATAGCCCTTCGCCTGGCCGGGCGTCATGTTGTAGGGGCCGGAGCGGTTGGCGCCGGTTCCGGCGAAATCGAGCGCGAGCTGCCCGTCCGTCGTCCGGACATTCACGGCGAGATCGACCGCCTGGTCGGCGGAAATGGAGATCGGAGCCGTCTCGGTCCGGTCGACGGCGCCGTAGCGCTCGGTGATCTCCGCGGCGCCGAGCGCGCGGCTGTGCGTGATCGTGTAGGCGATGGCCGCCTCGGTCGCCTTGCGGCCCTTCTCGTCCATCAGCGCGACGAGCGAGGCCGAGGCGGCGCGGAGCGCCGAGACGATCGCCTCGATGTCGGCGCGGACCTGGCTCTCGGCGCGGCTGTTGCGCAGCATGAAGCGCAGCGCGTCGCGCTGCAGCAAGCCGTGGCGATAGAGCTTCAGCGGCGTGAAGCGCACCGCCTCCTGCCAGGTCTCGGACGCGAAGGGATGCAGCGATCCCGGGAACTCGCCGGCGAGATCCGCCATCTCGGCGCTGACGGCCGGGAAGAGCACCAATTCGCCCTCGTAGAACAGCGGCGCCGCGATGGTGAGCACCTGCGGCGTCGAGCCGCCGCTATAGGGATCGCCGACGAGGACGATGTCGCCCTCGCCGAGATTGAAGGCGAAGCGGTCGAGCAGGGCCGCGACGCTGTCGCGGATCAGGAAGACGTGGCTGGCGTCGTACTGCGCCTGGGCTACGAGCGGCGGCTCGCCGGTCAGGAGGGCGGCGGCATAGCGCCGGCCCTCGGTCAGGCCCGGCGAGCGGGCGGTCCGGCCGACCGTCTCGGCCAGCTCCCGGGCGATCGCCGCGATGCGGCTGTAGATGATCTGGGAGCGGATCATCAGGCCGCGCGCTCCGTCGCGGAGCGGGCCTGGCCGATCTCGATGATCACGTTGCCATAGGCGTCGATCAGGCATTCATGGCCGGGATAGACGGCGATCGTCGTGCCCCATTGCTCGATGATGGCGGGACCCGGAATGAAGCTGCCGGCCCTGAGCTTTCCGCCGTCATAGACCGGCACGATGGTCGGCTCGATGTCGAAATGCACCGGCCGCTCGCCCTTCCTCGCCGCCGAGGCATCCTCGTCGCCGAACTCCTGCGGGATCATGCGCGGCCGCTCGCGCACGCCGATCAGGTCGAGGCGCAGCGTCAGGATCTCCACCGGCTGGCTCGGATCCTTGTGCGCGAACAGCCGCTCGTGCAGCTCATGGAAATCGCCGAGCGTGGCGTCGAGGTTGAGCTTGGTGATGCGGCGGGTGCGCGAGCGGATCGGCACCGTCACCTCATGCACCTCGCCGACATAGTGCATGTCGAGGCTGCGCTTGATCTCGAAATTGCCGGCGACCGCCTGGCCGGCGAGGCGGCCGCGCGCCCGCTGCTCCATCTCCTGGAACAGCGCGTTCAGCGCCTCGAAATCGAGCTCGTCGACGCGGCCGATATGGGTGCGGCTCTCGCTGATCTTCAGATCCGCGACATTGTCGCCGAGCGCGCAGAACACCGGCGCCAGGCCCGGCACGATCACCGTGCGAATGCCGAGCTCCTCGGCCTGCTTGCCGGCATGGATGCCGCCGGCGCCGCCCGCCGCGACGAGCGCGAACTGCTGCGGGTCGCGGCCGCGCTTGGTGGTCACCAGGCGGGTGGCGTTGGCCATGTTGGAATTGACCAGCTCGATGATGGCGGACGCTGCCTCGATCACCGAGAGGCCGAGCGGCTCGGCCACCTCGCGGCGCACCGCATCGACCGCCTTCGCGCGGTCGAGGACCATCTCGCCGCCGAGGAAGAAATCGGGATTGAGCAGGCCGAGCACGACATTGGCGTCGGTGACGGTCGGGCGCGTGCCACCACGGCTGTAGCAGGCCGGGCCCGGATAGGAGCCGGCGCTGGCGGGACCGACCTGCAGCGCGCCGCCGGCATCGACCCAGGCAATCGAGCCGCCGCCGGCGCCGATCGTGTGGATGTCGAGCATCGGCAGCGCGATGCGGTAGCGGCCGATCCAGCTTTCGGTGGTCACCGCCGGCTGCAGGTTCTCGATCAGCGCGATGTCGTAGCTGGTTCCGCCCATGTCGACGGTGATCAGGTTGTCATAGCCGGCCATCTCGCCGAGATAGGAGCCGGCGGTGACGCCGCCGGCCGGCCCCGACCCTCCTCGGCCGAGAGCACGCCGCCATTCGACTGGATGATGAAGAGCTCGCCCTTGAAGCCCTGGCTGCGCAGGCGCTCTTCCAGATGGGTCAGATAGGCGTTGACGCGCGGGCCGACGAAGGCGTTGACCGTGGTGGTCGAGACGCGCTCGAACTCGCGGATCTCCGGCAGCACGTCGCAGGAGAGCGAGATGAAGGCATCCGGCAGCATCTCGCGCACGATCTCGGCGGTGCGGCGCTCATGCGCGGGATTGACGAAGGAGAACAGGTAGCAGATCGCCACCGCATCGACGCCCTGGCGGCGGAATTCCTCGCAGGCGGCGCGCACCTCGGCCTCGTCGAGCGGCGTCAGCACATTGCCCAGATGGTCGACGCGCTCGGCAACGCCGATGCGCGAACGGCGCGGCACGATGGCGTGGGGCGGCTTCAGGCGCGGGTCGAACACGCTCTCCTTGTAGGAACGGCGGAACTCGATCTCGTCGCGAAAGCCCTTGGTGGTGATCAGCCCGACCTTGGCGCCGTTATATTCGAGCAACGAGTTGGTCGCGACCGTCGTGCCATGCACGATCAGCGGCAGGTCGCCGAGCAACTCGGTGAGCGAGCGGCCCAACTCGCCTGCAAGTCGTTCCAGCGCGTTCAGTACACCGTCAGATTGATCCGGCGTCGAAGGGGTCTTTGTCGATCGGAACTCACCATTGGGGCCGATGGCGACAAGGTCCGTAAAGGTTCCACCAACGTCAATACCGACATTCCAATTCGACATCACGACTTCCTGACCGCTTTATAGGCATCGAGTGGTTAAATAATAAGTTCGATGCATAGAAATTATCGCCGCAGCGATAGCGCGGCCGTTCTACCAGAGGCACGCTAGCAACATAAGGAATTTCGTTTCAACAAAAATTGTGATTTCGATATGAACTTCTACAATTGACGTTTGTTTTGAAACGATAGACGGTGTCAGCCGTCCATTGTGAGCCTATTGTGCCCCAAACTCGCATATATTCGCCCCGACCAGGCTACGCACCCGGGCTGGCGACGGATGTGGCGATCGAGATCCGCAAGCCAATCGAGGATTGACTCATGTCTGGAATTTCCGCGCGCGTCCGGGCCGGTGCCCTGGCTCTCGCGCTCGCCGCGACGGCCGCCGTGCCGCTCGCCGCGAACGCCGCCGAGGGCCCGTTCGTCATCAACTACTCCCTGCCGCCGCCGACGCTCGATCCCACCATCGTCTGCGACATCGCCGATGACGGCTTCATCGCACCACTCTACACGCCGCTGCTGCGCTACGAGGCGAAGCCGGTTGCCAACGCGCCGGAAGGCGTGAAGGTCACAACCGAGGACACGACCAAGATCGTCGGCTACCTCGCCGAGAGCTACAAGGTCTCGGACGACGGCAAGGAACTCACCTTCAAGCTGCGCGACGGTCTGAAATTCCCGAGTGGCAACCCGCTCGACGCGGCCGCGGTCAAGGCATCGCTCGAATTCACGCTGAAGAGCGGCACCTGCGGCACCTACTTCTTCGAGGCGGCCCAGTTCGGCAACACCGAGGCGATCGAAGCCCCGGACGCGACGACGCTGGTGATCAAGCTGAAGCGCGGCGAGCCGCTCCTGCCGCATGCGCTGACCCAGCCCAACACCGGCATCATCGACATCAAGGCCGTCGAGGCGAATGGCGGCAAGGCCTGGCTCGCCGGCCACGCCGCCGGCAGCGGCCCCTACCTGCTCGCCGACTACCAGCCCGGCGTCCGCGCCGTCTTCAAGGCCAATCCGGACTTCTTCGGCGAGGCGCCGCGCGAGAAGGACGTGATCGTCAACTTCATCACCGACAACGCCACGCTGCTGCTGCAGGCCCGCAACAAGCAGGCCGACGTGACGCTCGGCCTGTCGAAGGCCTCGGTCGAGAGCCTGAAGGGCGCCGATGGCCTCAAGATCATCGAGGTCCCGACCGCGCGCTGGCAGCTGATCGGCCTGCCGAACCAGACGGCGCCGTTCGACAACGCCAAGTTCCGCGAGGCGCTCTCTTACGCCCTGCCCTATGAGGCGATCCTGAAGAACGTCGCGCATGGCTATGGCGAACTGTTCTACGGCCCGTACCCGCCGCAGTTCCCGGCCTTCAAGGCCGAGCTCGGCGCGCCGCGCGCCTATGACCTCGAAAAGGCCAAGGCGCTGCTCGCCGAATCCGGCGTGAAGACCCCGGTCAAGGCCGAGATCATCATCCGCGAAGGCCAGAACGACCAGGAGCAGATCGCCACTATCGCCCAGGGCGCGTGGTCGCAGATCGGCGTCAACCTGACGATCCGCAAGTTGCCGGCCTCCGGCTACCAGGAAGCCGTCGGCGCCAAGACCAAGACCGCGGCGATCGTCCGCTTCGACGGCCCCTCGGTCGACGATCCGGCCTGGCTGCTCGACTACGACATGCGCTGCGCGTCGCTCTACAACACGAGCAATTACTGCAGCAAGGAAGCGGAAGCCCTTCTCGACACCCGTCATGACCTGAAGACGGATGCCGAGCGGCAGGCGCTCTGGGACAAGATCGCCAAGATCTGGCTGGCCGACAGCCCGCGCATTCCGGTCTATGCCGACGTCTACACCGCCGTCGTCTCGGACGGCGTCAAGGACTGGCACTTCGCCCAGGACGGTCCGTTCGACCTGAACCTCTGGGGTCGCTAGCGTCAGCTTGCCGGCCGGGCACGCCCCGGCCGGCGCCTTCGAATACGGGCGCGCGGTCCACGGGCCGCGCGCCGTCCTTTGCATGCGGAGCACATTCTTGAAACGAGCCTGGGTTGGCACCGCGCTGCGGCGGATCGGCGACGACAAGGCGTTCGCGCTCGCCATCCTGATTGCCGCCCTCCTGGTGCTCGGCGCCCTGCTAGGCCCCTGGCTCTGGCCGCTCTGCCCGCTCGACATGGATTTCGGCGCCCCGCTCGCCGCCCCCTCCCTCTCCCATCCCATGGGCACGGACAGCAATGGCCGCGACGTGCTCGCCCGTTTCCTGTCTGGCGCCCGCATCTCGCTCGCTGTCGGCGCCGTCGTGCGCATCATCGACGCGCTCGCCGCCTTCCCGCCCCTGATCCTCGCCATGGCGGTGACGGTCGGCCTCGGCGTCGGCCTGGAGACGGCGGCGATCGGCATCGCACTCTCCTCCGTGCCCTTCTTCGCCCGCCTGATGCGCGGCGACATCCTGAAGATCCGCACCATGCCCTTCGTCGAGGCGAGCGTGGCCATGGGCGCGAAGCGCGGCCGCATCATCGGCCGCCACCTGCTGCCGCACACCGCGCCGACCATGCTGGTGCAATGCGCCTCGGTCTTTGGCTACGCCATCCTGACGCTGGCGGGCCTTGGCTTCATCGGTCTCGGCGCGCAGATCCCCGAGCCGGAATGGGGAGCGATGATCACCGACGGCATGCAATATGCGCTGACCGGGCAATGGTGGCTGGCGCTCTTCCCCGGCCTTGGCGTGCTGCTGGCGGTGATCGCTGCAAACCTCCTCGCCGACCGGCTCGAGGAAGCCTTGAACCCGCGCTCCGCGCGCAACCAGGTGCGCTGACATGCTGCGATTGATCTCGGGCCGCGTCGTCACCTCGCTGATCTCGCTCGTCGGCGCGTCGCTGATCGCCTTCGTGCTGCTGCGCCTGACGCCCGGCGATCCGGCGCGGCTCTTCCTCGGCCAGTTCGCCGGCGAGGAAGCGGTGCAGGCGCTGCGCGCCGAACTCGGCCTGAACGGCTCGATCCTGAGCCAGTACCTGATCTACATGCAGCGCTTCCTCATGGGCGACTGGGGCTTTTCCTATTCGACCGGCCAGTCGGTCGCCGGCCTGCTCCTCGCCCGCTTCCCGGCCACCGTCGAACTCGGCCTCTTCGCCTTCCTGTTCGCCTTCGTCGCGGCGGTCGCCTGCGCGCTCGTCGCCGTCTACCGACGCGGCCCGATATCCGACGCCGGCGCCCGGGCGGCCTCCTTCTTCGCCCAGGGCGTGCCGCCCTTCTGGTTCGGCCTGATGATGCTGCTGATCTTCTTCGAGGGCTTCGGTTGGCTGCCGGGCCCGGAGGGACGGCTCGGGCTGCGCATCATCCCGCCGCCTACCGTCACCGGGCTGCTCACGGTCGATTCGCTCCTCGCCGGCGACTGGGCCGCGTTCCGGGACGCGATCCGCCACCTGATCCTGCCGGCGATCACGCTCGGCCTGATGCCGTTCGGCTTCCTCTACCGCCTGCTCCGCGCCAATCTCGAAGGGGTGACGCGCGAGCCCTTCATCACCGTCGCGCGCGGCCGAGGCCTCA
>JAFKJZ010000065.1 GCA_017305815.1 Hyphomicrobiales bacterium | reverse complement strand
GGCGCGCAGCCAGGCGGTGCCGATCGCGTTCGCCTCGACGATCGTCCCCTGCCGGCGCTCGCTGAAGCGGGTCGTCGAGAAGGAAAGCGTCAGCGCCAGCACGAAGGCGAGCAGGCCCAGCATGCTGCCGACGACGACGCCCACCGTCTCGCCGGGCGCCGACTGTCGCCGCCGCAGGCCGATGCGATAGCCGACCTCATGCACCAGCAATTGCAAGAAGAGCAGAACGAGGCCGAACAGGACGATGCTGAACTCGGCAATCTCAATGAGAAGCGCCATGACGGCGGAGCTCCTGAAAGCTGCAACGGTGTAATCGGGGGAACAGGCAGATCACCGCGGAGCAGGCGCCCGAGCCTGGGCCGCTCTCCGGGTTCTCCGCCCGATGGCTGAGACATATCCGGAGGTTGACCGTCCGGGCGGCGATCGTCAATCGCCGGATCAGACGGTTCAGCGACAAAATCCCCGAATTATGCAGGAGATCTCGCAGCCAGGGATCAGCTCGCAGAGCAGAGACAGATCCCCTGAAATCAACGCCGGAATCATGCGTTGCCAAAAGGCGAGCCAGCATGGCGGGCGCTCCGGCAAGCAGGCTCGCAGTGGCGACCGGATTATTTCAGCGTTTCGCGGAAACGCCGAAACGATCCATCTCCTTGTTCTATCGCGCTTTATTCACTCGAACTGGCATCCACTTCGCTCGAAAGCGCTCTAGTGGGACGACACGCCGAGCGGGAAAGACAGGGTCACGAACCCGGACGTGCCCTCGAGACGGTTCTCGACGGCAAACTCGCGGTAGACCTTGGCGCGCAGCGTGACGGGCGTGTTGCCTGCCTTGAAGTTCCAGGCGACCGTGCCGCCAAGCGCCGCGACCTGGCCCTCGAAATCCCCGAGGCTGGCGCCGGGGCCGCTGTCGCCGGTGATCTGCTTGTAATAGTAGCCGACGAGGCCGGCAGAGAACGCCGGCGAGAAGTTCTTCACCGCAGCCCACTCGGCATGGAATTCCGTGCCCGTCGTGTAGTCGGTGTCCGGGTTCTCGCCGTTGAAGGTCACGCCCACCACGCCCGAGAGATCGATACCGATCGTCGGATCGAGCCAGGTCAGCGCGCCGGAGAGGTCCGTTCCCCAGCGATGGAACGCGATATTGGCGATCTGGCCTTCCTGGTAGTCGCCGATGGGAACATTGACCAGGGTCGTGAAGTTCCAATGGAAATTGTCGTGGTTCCAGCCGATCTGCGCGCCGAGAACCGGATCGCCGACGGTGAACACGCTGTCGCTCACGGAACGGCTCGGTCCGCCGACGAGCGAGGCAGAGGCGCTGACGTCCTGCCCGCCGATCGGCAGCGTGCCCTGGAACGCCAGCGTGCCGCCCAGCACCGACAGGTCGGTGGACCAGAGGACGGTGGCCAGATTGATGTAGGCGTCGGCATCGATATTGGCGACGACCTTGCCGCCGATCGGAATCTCGCGGCTGGCGCCGGCGGAGCCGGAATAGAAATAGAAATCGTCCTGGATATACACGCCCTCGGGCGGCGTGATGCCGGCGAGCGGTCCCTTCGAACCCAGCAGGTAGAAGCCGACGCCCCCCTCGGCAGCAAAAGCCGCAGGCGCGGCCGCCACGCCCACGAAAATGGCCGTCAGGAGTGCCGAAAAGCGCCGCAGCTTCTGATCCATGGAGGTGCCTCTCGCAAATCAGGTCTGATTGTCGATGGGCTTGCGATCGCCGATCGATCCGCCACCTACCCGCCGCGATGACGAGACACTAACCGGCAGCGGCCCTCCTCGAATCAAAGTTCGGCCGCCTAGGGCAAGATTGTCATCAAATCAGGGCGCCGTCGATAGTGGCCCCGCAGCCGTCGTCAGTGCCAAAACCCATGGCTTTCGGACAGGGTTCCGATCGGGCCCTGCGCCCAGAGATCGCCGGCAGGGAG
>JAFKJZ010000064.1 GCA_017305815.1 Hyphomicrobiales bacterium | reverse complement strand
TCGGTCTATTTCCGCGAGCCGAACGGCGTGCTGTTCGAGATCGCGACCGACGTCCCGGGCTTCGCCGTCGACGAGCCGCAGGCAAGCCTCGGCCAGGCGCTGAAGCTGCCGGCCTTCCTCGAACCGCGCCGCTCGGAACTCGAAGCCGTCCTGCCGCAATTGGCCTGAGCGAAGCCGACGGCAAAAAGAAAGAAGAAGCACGCGCGGAGCGATCCGCGCGGGCTTTTATTTTCGGCAACGTCGGGGCGCAGCCTTAGCTGTTGATGTCGACGTCCTTGGTTTCCTTGCCGAGGATGAGCGCGATCAGCGTCAGCACGCCCATCGCCGACAGATAGACGCCGACCCAGAACGGGCTGCCGGCGCCGTAGCTCCACAGCGCCACCGCGATGAACGGCGCCACGGCGGCGCCGAGGATCGACGAGACGTTGTAGGAAATGCCCGAGCCGGTGTAGCGCACATTGGCGGGGAAGAGTTCCGGCAGCAGCGCGCCCATCGGGCCGAAGGTCATGCCCATCAGCGTGAAGCCAAGGATCAGCCAGGCCATCACGCCGACCGTGCCGAGCGACAGGATCGGCACCCAGAGCAGGCCGAACAGGATGATGCCGAGGGTGACCCAGATCAGCGTCTTGCGGCGGCCCCAGCGATCGGCCCAGGGGCCGGAGGCGAGCGTGAAGATGCCGAAGAATACGACGCCGACGATCATCATCAGCACGAAGGTGCGATAGTCGAAGCCGAGGCCCGGCAGCGGCGCGGCGACGCCGGCGCGGCCATAGCTGAGCGAGAAGGTCGTCATCAGGTAGAAGAGCACATAGGTCGCCAGCATGTAGAAGGTGCCGAGGATCAGCTCCTTCCAGTGCAGCTTGAAGGCGGCGGCGAGCGGCACTTTCTGGACCTTGCCGGTCTCGACCGTCTTCTCGAACGCCTTGCTCTCGACGAGGTTCAGCCGGACCCAGAGGCCGACGATGACCATCACGGCCGAGAACAGGAACGGAATGCGCCAGCCCCAATTCAGGAAGGCGGTCGACGGGCGCGACGGATCGTCGGACGGAAGCAGCGCCGCGATCGTCAGGAACAGGCCATTGGCGATGATGAAGCCGAGCGGCGCGCCGAGCTGCGGGAAGGTGCCGAAGATGGCGCGCTTTCCGGGCGGTGCGTTCTCGGTCGCGACCAGCGCCGCGCCGCTCCACTCGCCGCCGAGCGCGAAGCCCTGGGCGAGGCGCAGCAGCACCAGCAGGGCGGGGGCGAGCCAGCCGACCGAGTCATAGGTCGGCAGCGCGCCGATCAGGAAGGTGGCGATGCCCATGGTCAGCAGCGCGCCGACCAGCGTGATCTTTCGGCCGCGCTTGTCGCCGAGATGGCCGAAGAAGATGGCGCCGAGCGGACGGGCCACCATCGCCGCGCCGAACACGGCGAAGGAGGCGAGCAGCGCCGTCGTCTCGTTGCCGGTCGGGAAGAACAGGTGCGGGAACACCAGCACCGCCGCCGTCGCATAGACGTAGAAATCGTAGAATTCGATGGTCGTGCCGACGAGGCTGGCCAGGATGACGCGCGAACGCGAATTGGCCGGCGCGGCATTCCTGGCTGTCGCAGCGAGGGTCGATGACATTGAGAAATGTGCTCCACGGGGACGCGGCAGCAGCGGCGACCCGTGTGCTTCGACCGATCAGGCTCGCGATGGCAGGCTTAAAGGTCGCGGTCGCGGCGAAAGGCGCCGTGTGCTTTGCGTCAGGATGATGGCAGCTCGTATAGCCGAGCTTGCGCCGGATTGCACCCCAAGAATCGCGATGAATCGCGGCGAAGCGCGGCTTTCGACGATGCGGCGCAGCATTGGCGCGCACGGGCGCAGTTGTGCGGCGGTTCGGGCAATACGACGCGCGAAGCGCTCTTCGCGCGCCGAAGTGGTGCCGGGCTCGACCGCCCGTTCTGCGCGCGC
>JAFKJZ010000063.1 GCA_017305815.1 Hyphomicrobiales bacterium | reverse complement strand
AACTCAAGGCGGTCGAGCGCGTCGTCGGTGACGCCGCCTCGAAGATCGCCATGTCCTCGACGAAGTCGGCGACGGGCCACCTGCTGGGTGCGGCCGGCGCGGTCGAGGCGATCTACTCGCTGCTGGCGATTCGCGACAATGTCGCGCCGCCGACGCTCAATCTCGACAACCCCTCCGTCGAGACGGCGATCGACCTTGTCCCCAAGGTTGCCAAGAAGCGGCAGATCGACGTAGCGCTCTCCAATTCCTTCGGTTTTGGCGGCACCAACGCTTCGCTCGTCTTCCGTCGGCACGCGGATTGAGAGCGCGTCTTCGCGCTTTCGCCATAATCCTCCATACATTCGCCTCTCGGCATCCGGATCCTCTCCGGATGTCGGCAGGTGAGAAGTAGGATGCGATGAACGAGACCAACCAACCGGGCGCCAAGGACAACAAGGCTGGCGATGCCGGTGAGGTCGGATCGGCCGAATTCGTCAATCGCATCAACCCGCGCAGCCCCGGCGACGCGCTCCGTCCCGAGCGCGTGCCGCCGCCGCCACCCCGTTCGCAGCAGGCGCGCCACCCCATCGTCATCATCATGAATTTCGCCATGACGATCCTCGTCGTCGGCGTTCTCGGTGCGGTCGGCCTCTTCTTCTTCGGCAAGCTCCGTTTCGAGCAGGCGAGCCATTTCGGCCAGGCGCGGACGGTCTCGATCGAGCGCGGCAAGAGCCTGCGTGAGATCGCCGAGGAACTGCATGAGCGCGGCCTTATCTCGTCCAAGTGGATCTTCATTGCCGGCGTCCGCGCCAACCAGATGCAGGACGAGCTGAAATCGGGCGACTATCTGATCGCGCCGCATTCCAGCATGCGCGACATCATGAACGCCATGGTGAGCGGCAAGGCGATCCTCTACTCCGTCTCGATCCCGGAAGGCCTGACCAGCCAGCAGATCGTCGACCGGCTGAACGCCGATCCCGGCCTGGTCGGCGAGATCAAGGAAGTGCCGCCGGAAGGCAGCCTCCTGCCCGACACCTACCGCTTCTCGCGCGGTGACAGCCGCCAGAACATCATCGACCGCATGCTGCGCGAGCGCGACCGGGTGATGACCGCGATCTGGACCAGCCGCGACAAGGACCTGCCGATGAAGACGCAGGCCGAGCTGGTGACGCTCGCCTCGATCGTCGAGAAGGAAACCGGCATGGCCGACGAGCGCAGCCGCGTCGCCGCCGTCTTCATCAACCGGCTTCGCAGCAACATGCGCCTGCAGTCCGACCCGACCGTGATCTACGGCATCTATGGCGGCGCCGGCCTGCCTTCGGGCACGCCGATCCGTCGTTCCGATCTCGACGCCGTCAACGACTACAATACCTACAAGATCAATGGCCTGCCCAAGGGGCCGATCGCCAATCCGGGCAAGGCGTCGCTGGCCGCGGTCGCCAATCCGTCGCGGACCAAGGATCTCTATTTCGTCGCGGACGGAACCGGCGGCCACGCCTTCGCCGAGAGCTATGCGGACCACCGCAAGAACGTTGCGCGCTATCGCAAGTGGGTCGCCGAGCAGAAGGCGAAGGGCGATGCGGCGGCCGCCGAGCAGAGTGCGGGTCCGGGCGATGCCGTCGATGAAGGCGATGCGCCTGACGACAGCGCCGATGCGGCGCCGGTGCCGACCCCGAAGCCCTGATCGCTTTCGCGGGCGTCCGTCGAGACGGGGGATTTGTTCCAGATGCTCGTCCCAGTCGGCGCGGCTGGCGACGTTGATATGCGCGTTCGGCCGCATCGGCAGCGGGCTGTCGAGGCTGCCGGCCGGCACGACCAGCAATGCGCCGTCCATCTGCAGCCCCGGCAGGGCCGAGCCGCAATCGGCGCAGAAGCTGCGCTGATGCCGCGTCTCCGGCAGCTGGAACGTCCGCACCTTCTCCTCGCCCGACAGCCAGTCGAGCCGCGCTTCCGTCGAGAACAGGTTGGCGCCGTGGGCAGAGCCGCTGTCCTTGCGGCAGCGCGAGCAGTGGCACAGGAAGAAGCTCTGGAAATCGCCGGAGACTTCGAACCGGGCCGCGCCGCAGAGGCACGAGCCGTGATGGGATGCGGACATGGGGTCTCTCGCGCCGGGATAGGGTCGCGAAAGCTATCTGTCTCCCCCCAGGGTTGCAAGTGTCAGCTGGCCTTGCGCAGTTCGCCTGCGATGGCGAAGCCGTCCGGCGAGGCGAGCGCCCAGGCCTGGCGATAGAAGGGATGGGGACTGTCGCCGCCGAGAAGCTCGCCTTCCGCCAGATAGGGGAAGAGCTGCGAATAGAGGCGGATCTCGTTGGAGCTGACGCGGCGCGCGACGTGGTGCGGTTTCAGGCTCGACGGGTGCTCCAGGCCGGCCGCCGCCAGCAGTTCGGCCAGCGCATGCAGCGAGTTGCGGTGGTAGTTGGCGACACGCTCGGCCTTGTCCGGCACGACCAGCGCGCGCTGGCGCAGGGCGTCCTGGGTGGCAACGCCGGTCGGGCATTTGTTGGTGTGGCAGCTCTGCGACTGGATGCAGCCGACGGCGAACATGAAGCCGCGCGCCGAGTTGACCCAGTCGGCGCCCATGGCATCGGTGTGCCGACATGGTCGGTGAGCTCGACGGGCGCCGCGCCCGTGCCGCCCTCGGCGCCGTCGACGACGATGAAATCGGGTACGATGCCGGTCTTCAGCATCGCCTTGACGATGGCCATGAATTCCCAGGGCTGGCCGATGGCGAGCTTGAAGCCGACCGGCTTGCCGCCGGAAAGCTCGCGCAGCCGGGCGACGAACAGCATCATCTCGGTCGGCGTCGAGAAGGCGGAATGGGCGGCGGGCGATACGCATTCGCGACCGACCGGAATGCCGCGCGTCGCGGCGATCTCGGGGCTGACCTTGTTGGCCGGCAGGATGCCGCCATGGCCGGGCTTGGCGCCCTGGCTGAGCTTGATCTCGATCATCTTGACCTGGTCGTCGGCGGCCTGCGACGCGAATTTCTCGGCCGAGAAGGTGCCGTCCGCGTTGCGGCAGCCGAAATAGCCCGAGGCGATCTGCCAGACGAGGTCGCCGCCATATTGCCGGTGGTAAGGGCTGATCGAGCCCTCGCCGGTATCCTGCGCGAAGCCGCCCAGCTTGGCGCCTCGGTTCAGCGCCAGGATCGCCTGGCCCGACAGCGCGCCGAAGCTCATGGCCGAGATGTTCAGCACCGAGCCGGAATAGGGCCGCTTGCATTGCTCGTTGCCGATGGTGATGCGGAAGGTTTCCGGATCCTGCAGCGGCGCCGGGCGCTTCGAATGGCCAATGAACTCGTAGCCATGCGCATACGCATCGAGCAACGTGCCGAACGGCCTCTGGTCGGCCTCGTTCTTGGCGCGCTGATAGACGAGCGAGCGCTCGGCGCGCGAGAAGGGCAGGCGGTCGGAATCGGATTCGAACAGATATTGCCGGAGCTCGGGCCGGACCGATTCGACCAGGAAGCGCATATGGCCGATCACCGGATAGTTGCGCGTGATCGCATGACGTCTCTGGAGCAGGTCGAAGACGCCGAGCACGGAAAGAGCGGCGAAGGCGAGAGTCAGCGCGAAGCTGAGCGTCCGGTCCATCGGGATCAGCGGCACCAGCAGCGCGCCCAGGATGCAGAGCGCGAAGGCGCTGTAGCGGGCGATGAGCGAGAATTTCAGGATGGATTGCATGCGGGCCCCCGGCAGGGATGGTCGGCCGGCTCGCCGCGCAAGGCGCACCGGCCAGGTAGAGTTGGAACCATAGAACATATCTAAGGCTGTCTGTGTGTCGGTTTGACGGATATCCGTGCCCGCGCCCTTGAGCGCTATCGGCGCGCGGATTACTGTCCGCCTCCAACCGGCGGGCCTGACCGGATGCTTTTCATGGCCAGAGACCATTCACAGCCGGGGAATTCCGATGGCACTGACGAGCATGACCGGCTTCGCCCGCGCCGCAGGCGCCGGGCACGGCTATCGCTGGACCTGGGAACTGCGCAGCGTCAACGGCAAGGGCCTCGATATCCGCCTTCGCCTGCCGCCGAGCTTCGACCATCTGGAACAGCCGGTGCGCGAGCGCGTCGGCAGGGCGCTCCAGCGCGGCAACCTCCAGGTGGGCCTCAGCCTGCAGCGCGAGACGACGGCCTCGGCGCTCCGCGTCAACGAGGAACTGCTGCGGCAGGTGATGGATCTCGTCCGCCGGGTCGGCAGCGAGATCGATGCCGCGCCGCCGACGCTGGATGGGTTGCTGTCGATCCGCGGCATTCTCGAAACCGTCGACGCCGAGGATGACCCCGCCGTCGCCGAGGCGCTCGCAGCCGACCTGCTCGTCGATCTCGACACCGCGCTCGCCGAGCTCGTTGTCGCCCGCAACCGCGAGGGCGCCGCGATCGGCGCTGTGCTCAACGCCCGCATGGACGAGATCGAGCGCCTGACGGCCGCCGCCGAGGCCTCGCCGGCGCGCACCGTGGAGGCGATCCGCAAGAAGCGCGCCGACCAGGTCGCTGCGCTCCTCGACGCCTCGCCGGCGGTCG
>JAFKJZ010000062.1 GCA_017305815.1 Hyphomicrobiales bacterium | reverse complement strand
AAACCATGCTGAAGCAAACCATGATTGCCGCCGCGACCACCCTTGTCCTCGCCACCGGCTCGCTGGCCGTTTCGACGGGCAGCGCGCTCGCCTGGCATCGCGGCGAACCCCATCACGGCCGCCACGACGACCGCTGGGACCGGCGCGGCTGGGACAACGGCCCGCGCGGGCATCATGGCTGGGGCAGGCCGCACCGGGTCTGCCGGCCGGTGGTCCGTGACCGCAAGGTCTGGCGCCATCATCGCTGGGAGTGGCGCCGCGTCGTCGTGGGCCAGCGCTGCTTCTGGACGCGCGGCGGCGGCCCCCGCCACTGGTGATCGCGCCCTGGAATGCGAAAGGGGCCCGGACGTCGCCGTCCGGGCCCCTTTTTCATTGGCTTCGGCAGAGGCGGCTCAGCGCCAGCTGCGGATGTCGACGAAGTGGCCGGCGATCGCGGCCGCGGCGGCCATGGCCGGCGACACCAGATGGGTGCGGCCCTTGAAGCCCTGGCGACCCTCGAAATTGCGGTTCGAGGTCGAGGCGCAGCGCTCATGCGGCTTCAGGCGGTCGTCGTTCATCGCGAGGCACATCGAGCAGCCGGGCTCGCGCCATTCGAAGCCGGCGTCGCGGAACAGCTTGTCGAGGCCCTCGGCTTCCGCCTGCGCCTTCACCAGGCCGGAGCCGGGGACGACCATGGCGTTGACGCCCTCGCGCACCTTCTGGCCGCGGATCATCGAGGCGGCGGCGCGCAGGTCCTCGATCCGGCCATTGGTGCAGGAACCGATGAAGATGCGCTCGACCGGGATGTCGACCATGCGGGTGCCGGGCTTCAGGCCCATATATTCGAGCGCGCGCCACTTCGACTTGCGCTTGTTCTCGTCGGCGATGTCGTCCGGGTTCGGCACGACGCCGGCGATCGAGACGACGTCCTCGGGCGAGGAGCCCCAGGTGACGATCGGCGGCAAGCTGGCGGCGTCGAGGCGGATCTCGGTGTCGAAATGCGCGCCGGGATCGGTCTTCAGCGTGTCCCAGTAGCGCAGAGCCGCTTCCCAGGTCTCGCCGGTCGGCGCCTTCGGGCGGCCCTTGATGTAATCGTAGGTCGTCTGGTCCGGCGCGATCAGGCCGGCGCGGGCGCCGCCTTCGATCGACATGTTGCAGACGGTCATGCGGCCTTCCATCGACAGGGCGCGGATGGCGTCGCCGGCATATTCGATCACGTGGCCGGTGCCGCCGGCCGTGCCGATCTCGCCGATGATGGCGAGTACGATGTCCTTGGCCGAGACGCCTTCCGGCGCCACGCCGTCGACCGTGACCAGCATGTTCTTGGCCTTGGACTGGATCAGCGTCTGGGTGGCGAGCACATGCTCGACCTCCGACGTGCCGATGCCGTGCGCGAGCGCGCCGAAGGCGCCATGCGTCGAGGTGTGGCTGTCGCCGCAGACGATGGTCATGCCGGGCAGGGTGAAGCCCTGCTCGGGGCCGACGATGTGGACGACGCCCTGGCGACGGTCGAGCTCGGAATAGTATTCGACGCCGAACTCGGCCGCGTTCTCGGCGAGCGTCGCGACCTGCAGCGCCGATTCCGGGTTCTCGATGCCGTGCGTGCGGTCGGTCGTCGGCACGTTGTGGTCGACGACGGCGAGCGTCTTCTTCGGCTGGTGGACCTTGCGGCCGGCCATGCGCAGGCCCTCGAAGGCCTGCGGGCTCGTCACCTCGTGCACGAGGTGGCGGTCGATGTAGAGGATCGTGTTGCCGTCTTCGTTCTTCTCGACGACGTGGTCGTCCCAGATCTTGTCGTAGAGAGTGCGGGGATTGCCGTTCGACGTGGTCATGACGTCTTCTTCCTGAAGGATAAAATGCTTGCGCGAGGGGTGATCGATCGGGGCCACTGCCCCGTCAAAGTCGATCGGATCCGCGATCCTCGGTGGCCAGCAGACGAGCGAAAAACCGCCAGGGAAGCCGCG
>JAFKJZ010000644.1 GCA_017305815.1 Hyphomicrobiales bacterium | reverse complement strand
GAGCCATACCCTAGGAGATTGCCGAGCCGAGTTCCAGTCGCGCGGCGATTGTCCCCTACCCCGCCGCGCGTTCCGCCACGTGGTCGGCCAGCGCCAGCGAGGCCGTCAGGCCCGGGGATTCGATGCCGAAGAGGTTAATCAGGCCGGGGACGCCATGGACCGAGGCGTCCTGGACGACGAAATCCTGGCCCGGCGCGCCCTTCGGCACGATCTTCGGGCGGATGCCGGCATAGCCCGGCTGCAGCCGGTCGGCGGAGACGTCCGGCCAGTAGCGTTTCACCGCCTCGACAAAGAGCGGGATGCGCGAGGCGTCGACGTCGTAGTTGATCTCGTCGATCCATTCGACATCCGGGCCGAAGCGCGCCTGGCCGCCCATGTCGAGGGTGAGATGCGTGCCGAGCCCGCCCGGCACCGGCACGGGATAGATCAGCCGCGAGAAGGGCGAGCGGCCCGACAGCGTGAAATAATTGCCCTTGGCGTAATACTCCGTCGGCACATGGGCGGGATCGAGCCCCTCGATCGTGCGCGCCACGGCGGAGGCGAACAGGCCGGCCGAATTGATGAGCAGGCGGGTCTTCAGCTGCATCGGCTCGGCGCCGCCGATCGACAGCACGATGCCGTCGCCGTCCGGCCTGGCGGAAAGAAGCGGGCTGGAGAACACCACCATGCCGCCCGCCGCCTCGACGTCGCCATGCAGCGCCAGCATGTAGGCGTGGCTGTCGATGATGCCGGTCGAGGGCGACAGCAGCGCGCCGGCGCAGGCAAGATTGGGCTCGAGCGCGATGGCCTCGGCCTGCGACAGTTCCCGCATGTCGAGCACGCCATTGGCGGCGGCCCTGGCCGCGATCGAACCGAGCCGGTCGCGCTCGGCCGCGTCGGCGGCGACGATCAGCTTGCCGCAATTGGAGAACGGCACGCCGCGCTCGGCGCAATAGTCATAGAGCGCCAGCTTGCCGGCGACGCAGAACTTCGCCATCAGGCTGCCCGGCGCATAGTAGATGCCGGCATGGATGACTTCGCTGTTGCGCGACGAGGTCTGGGTGCCGATGGCGTCCTCGGCCTCGATCAGCAGGACCTCGCGACCGGAAAGCGCCAGCGACCGCGCCACGGCGAGACCGACCACACCGGCGCCGACGACGACGCATTCGATTTCATCCATCAGAGCACCCACGAAGCCGCACCAGACGGCGCCGACCGAGTCGGCGCGCCCTGCGGTCTATAGAGCAAGATTTCCGAGAGTGGAATGTTACACTCCGCTTGAGACCGAGGGACCTGGGCTCTCGAACGAAATCCGGTCCACGGGCTCCAACCATCATCCTGAGGCGCTTCGCGTCAGGGAAGCCTCGAAGGCGGATCCAGCGGGCGCTCCCTGGCCCCTCCTTCAAGGCCCGGCTGCGCCGAGCACCTCAGGATGATGATCGAAAGTCGACCCACTAGCCCACCTCGTTCGGGACGAGGGGGCCGCAGGTTCCAATCCTGCTTTTCCGACCACTGGGGGAACTGCCGACCGGCGCCCTCACGCGCTCTTGCGGGCGTCCATGCGCAGGCCGCCATGCTCGACGATGTAGTCGACGACGCGGTCGAGGCCCTTGCCGCGGATCAAATCGGTGAAGCCGAACGGACGGGCTCCGCGCATGCGCTTCGCATCGGTCTCCATCACGTCGAGATCGACGTTCACATAGGGCGCGAGGTCGCTCTTGTTGATGACGAGGAAGTCGGAGCGGGTGATGCCGGGGCCACCCTTGCGCGGGATTTCTTCGCCCTGGCAGACGGAGATGACGTAGATCGTCAGGTCGGCGAGATCGGGCGAGAAGGTGGCGGCCAGATTGTCGCCGCCCGACTCGATGAAGACGATGTCGAGATCCGGGATCCGGCGCCGCAACTCGGCGATCGCCTGCAGGTTGATGGAGGCATCCTCGCGGATCGCCGTATGCGGGCAGCCGCCGGTCTCGA
>JAFKJZ010000643.1 GCA_017305815.1 Hyphomicrobiales bacterium | reverse complement strand
CATCTGGGGTACGGCCGAAATCACGGCTCCCGGCAAGATCAGCGTCAAGGCGGCCGAGAACCCGCCGAAGAACGCGCTGGGTGGCGGTGACTACGAGGCCAAGAACATCATCGTCGCGACGGGCGCCCGTCCGCGCGCGCTGCCGGGCATCGAGCCGGACAAGAAGCAGATCTGGACCTATTTCGAGGCCATGGTGCCCGACAGCCTGCCGAAGTCGCTGCTGGTCATGGGCTCCGGCGCGATCGGCATCGAGTTCGCCTCGTTCTATCGCACCATGGGCTCCGACGTGACCGTGGTTGAGGTGCTGCCGCAGATCCTGCCCGTCGAGGACGAGGAAATCGCGGCGCATGCCCGCAAGCGCTTCGAGAAGCAGGGCATCAAGATCCTGACCGGCGCCAAGGTGACCAAGGTTACCAAGACGGCCAATTCCGTTACCGCCACGATCGAGACGGCGGACGGCAAGACGCAGGACATCACCACCGAAAAGATGATCTCGGCGGTCGGAGTCGTCGGCAACATCGAGGGCCTCGGCCTCGAGAAGCTCGGCGTCAAGACGGACCGCGGCTGCGTCGTCATCGACGGCATCGGCAAGACCAATGTCCCCGGCATCTGGGCGATCGGCGACGTCGCCGGCCCGCCGATGCTGGCGCACAAGGCGGAGCACGAGGGCGTCATCGCCGTCGAGGCCATCGCCGGCCTGCATCCGCACCTGATGGACAAGGCCAAGATCCCGGGCTGCACCTACTGCAACCCGCAGATCGCGTCGGTCGGCTTGACCGAGAAGAAGGCGAAGGAAGCCGGCTACGACGTGCGCGTCGGCAAGTTTCCCTTCATTGGCAACGGCAAGGCGATCGCGCTCGGCGAGCCCGAGGGCCTGGTCAAGACTGTCTTCGACAAGAAGACCGGCCAGTTGCTCGGCGCCCATCTCGTCGGCGCGGAAGTGACCGAGCTGATCCAGGGCTTCGTCATCGCCATGAACCTCGAAACCACCGAGGAAGAGCTGATCAACGCCGTGTTCCCGCATCCGACCCTGTCGGAGACGATGCACGAGAGCGTGCTGGCGGCGTATGGCCGGGCGATCCACATCTAGGCACGCGGCGCGATGGACCCTCAAATGAAGGCGATCCTGATCTGGGTCGCCATCGGCCTGATCGCCGGCTGGCTCGCCAGCATCGTCGTCGGAGGCGGCGGCTTCATCCGCAACATCATCACGGGGCTGATCGGCGCCGTGGTGGGCGGGTTCCTCGTCCGCTACTTCAACATCCCGGTCGATCTCGGCAACGAGTTCGTCAACCAGATCGTGATCGCGGCGGTTGGCGCGGTCATCGTCGTCGGAATCGCCAAACTGATTGCATGACGGCCATGCGCGACACAAAGCTGGTGTTGCGCATGGACTTCCACCATATGTTCTGAAACAGGAACGGCCAGGGCTCAACATGAACGGTGTCGGCATCTTTGCGACGATCTTGATCGGCATTCTCGCCGGCTGGATCGCGTCCCGTGTCATGGAGCGCCGCCAAGGCCTGATCATCAACCTGATCGTCGGTCTCGTCGGCGCCTGGATCGGCGCCGCGCTGGCCGGGGCTTTCAACATCCATTTTGCTGGCTTCGTCGGCAGCCTCGTCGTCTCGACGGTTGGCGCGATCGTTCTCCTGTTCCTGCTCAGCCTCCTACGCCGCGCGTAAGGGAAGATCGGAGTTTCCATGGTCGTCGTTCTGGATACCCGTCCCGGCAAGGACCTTCGCCCTCGCCACCCGGAAAAGGCCAACCGGCCGGAAACGCCGCTGCTGCGCAAGCCCGAATGGATCCGTGTTCGCGCGCCGGGGTCGCCCGTTTATCGCGAGACCCAGGATATCGTGAAGAAGAACGGCCTCGTGACGGTCTGCGAGGAGGTCTGCAACGTTCGCACCGGCATGCCCGAGGCGCTTGATCGCGCCGAGCCGGAGAAGGTCGCCGAGGCGGTCGCCAAGCTCGGCCTTCAGCATGTCGTCATCACCTCGGTCGATCGCGACGATCTCGCCGATGGCGGCGCGCAGCATTTCGCCGACGTGATCTATGCCATTCGCCGCGCCGCGCCCGGCACGACGATCGAGATCCTGACGCCCGACTTCCTCCGCAAGCCCGGCGCGCTGGAAGTCGTCGTCGAGGCCCGTCCGGATGTCTTCAACCACAATCTCGAGACCGTGCCGTCGAAGTACCTGAAGGTTCGGCCCGGCGCCCGGTATTTCCACTCGCTCCGCCTGCTGCAGCGGGTGAAGGAACTCGATCCCAACATGTTCACCAAGTCCGGCATCATGGTCGGCCTCGGCGAGGAGCGGAACGAGATCCTGCAGCTGATGGACGATCTGCGCGTCGCCGAGGTCGATTTCATGACCATCGGCCAGTATCTGCAGCCGAGCCGCAAGCATCACCCGGTCATTCGCTTCGTCACGCCGGAGGAGTTCAAGTCCTTCGAGACGATCGCCTATGCCAAGGGCTTCCTGATGGTTTCGTCGAGCCCGCTGACGCGGTCCTCGCATCATGCTGGCGAGGATTTCGATCGTCTGCGTGCGGCCCGTCGGGCGCAGCACCAGGGCTGAGGTCGACGATGCCGAGCTTTGCGACCGAACGACGTGTCGGTCACTCCGCCGAGGAGATGTTCGCGCTCGTCGCGGATGTCGAGAAGTATCCGCAGTTCGTTCCGCTCTGCGAGCGGCTTGTCATCCGCGGCCG
>JAFKJZ010000642.1 GCA_017305815.1 Hyphomicrobiales bacterium | reverse complement strand
CAGCGGTCTGTCTGGGAGGTGCGCTCGGAGACGGCCATGAAAATGGACCGCGCGTGACGGATCACGGCAGGAGCGTGTTCTGCCATGGATCCCGGCTTTCGCCGGGATGACGGTGGAGGTTGTTGCAGCCGGCGAACCGCCTAGAACTTGTAGTTCAGGCCTGCCTTGACGGCGTTGGAGGTCGCGCCGACCTCGGACTGGGCCGGGGTGCCTTCGAAGACCGTCTTCTTGCCGAGATCGACATAGTCATATTCGAGGCGGCCCGTCAGGTTCTTGGTGAAGCCATATTCGACGCCGGCGCCGGCCGTCCAGCCGATCGCCCACTGGCTGTCATTGCCGAGCCCGGCCTGCTTGGCCTCCAGATTGCCATAGGCGACGCCGCCCTTGCCGTAGAACAGCCACTTGTCATAGGTGAAGCCGATGCGGCCGGTGGTCGAGCCGATCCAGTTCAGGTCGAGCGCGGTGTCGCCGACACTGTCGCTGAGCCCGCTATAGGCGATATCCGTCTCGAAGCCGACCAGCCAGGGATTGCTCACCTGGTAGTTGTAGCCGGCCTGCACGCCGAACAGGCCGCCGGTCACGCTGTCGAGGAAATCGGCGTCCTTGGTGCCGCTGCCCCAGCCATAGCCGCCATGCACGCCGGCATAGAATCCGTTCCAGTCGAAGCCAGTCGGCGCCGCGGGGGCGACCGGTGCCGGAGGCTCATAGGAGATGTCCGCGGCGAAGGCCACGCTCGAAAGCGCCAGCAGGGCAGCGCCCGCCAGGATCAGATGCCTCATCACGTACCCTCTCGACCGGAACGCCGTCGAACTGCCACCCGCGCCCAGAGTGCCGCCCAAACAAGGCGTCATCTTGGCCCAATCATGGCCCATCTCGACCAGAAATCGGTATTGGGGGCCATTCCGTCAAGACGGACGGGGGCTCCGGCTGCGAAGACTCTGCCGGGGCGGCCCGCCTGCAACACGAATTGCATCGAATTCCGAACGATCGCGGGCGGCAAAAAGGCTTTCAGCGCACCAGGATCGCGCGGAAATCATTGACGTTTGTCAGCGTCGGGCCGGTGACGACCAGCCGGCCGAGCGCCTCGAAGAAGCCATAGCCGTCATTGTCGGCGAGGCGCGCGACTGGATCGATGCCGCTTGCCTTCGCCTCGGCCAGGATGCCGGCGTCGATCCAGGCGCCGGCATTGTCCTCGGAGCCGTCGATGCCGTCGGTATCGCAGGCGATTGCCGCGATGCCCTCGTGCCCGCTGAGCGCCACGGCGAGCGCCAGCAGGAACTCGGCGTTGCGGCCGCCCCTTCCCTTGCCGCGCACGGTGACGGTGGTTTCGCCGCCGGAGAGGATCACGCAGGGTTTTGCCACCGGCTGGTCGTGCGCGGTCGCGTAGGTCGCGATCGCCGCCAGCACGCGCGCCACGTCGCGCGCCTCGCCCTCGAGCGCGTCGCCGAGCACCAGCGGCGTCAGGCCGATGGCGCGGGCCGCTTCCGCCGCCGCATCGAGCGCCATCTTCGGGGTCGCCAGCATCTCGACCGTCCCGCCTGCGCCGGCCTCGACCGCATTGGCGCGGATCGCCTCTTCGATGCGCGGCTCGATGGCGATGCCGTATTCGGCGAGGATCGAAAGCGCCCCCTCGGGATCGGAAGCCTCGGGAATGGTCGGGCCGGAGCCGATCGCGCCGGGATCATCGCCCGGCACGTCGGAGATGAGATAGGTCACCCTCCGCGCCTTCGCGGCGGCGGCGGCGAGACGGCCGCCCTTGATGGCGGACAGCGCCTTGCGGACGCGGTTCATGGCGCCGATCGGCGCGCCGCTCTTCAACAGCGCGCGGTTCAGCGCCTGCTTGTCTTCCAGCGTAAGCCCGGGCGCCGGCAGCGCCAGCAGCGACGAGGCGCCGCCCGACATCAGGAAGACGACGAGATCATCCGGCCCCGCCGTGCGGGCATAATCGAGAATACGCTGCGCC